>DASPJQ010000533.1:0-8849 GCA_035628535.1 Flavobacteriales bacterium
AAAGTTTAAGGCTTATGGCAACCAGGAATCTGTTACTCATTTTAGCGTTTGTGGTTAGCGGTTTTTTGTCAAACGCACAATCGCTTTTTGATTCACTGCTTAACAGGGCCGGTATGACCTTTGAAGAACCCAGGGGACTAAAAGAAATCGAGCCGGTTGAAAACAAACAAATGGAATGGGAAAAAGCTTACAAACATCCCCGCAAAAAATTTGAAGTGCGCTATGCCATTCGCCCTATGGACGAACAATTGAAAACATACGAAGCTTCTAAAAACGGCTCCAAAACAACGCTGGTTGATCCTAACAGTTATGCGCCTTCACTTATGCAGGTTACCTTGCTTAACATTTCAGGACGCATGCCCGATCCCAATGTTTTTGGAAGCGAAGCTGTAAAAAATGAGTTCAATGCCGACTGGGGTGCTTCGGGCACTGTTCCCATTGGCGACTGGGGTAACGGGTACAAATACTGCCTCATGGTTTTGCTGCATAAAAATGACCTGGGGCAAGGTTATACCTTTTACCTGGGCGATGACCTTGAACTCATTTACAAGGAAATGAAAAACATTTTCCACAACCTGAAATTCGATCCGCAGGTTATTACTAAAAAATAGTGTGTACCTTATCAATCTTCACCATTACTTCCTTGGCGATCCAATGCACCTTAAATTCAAATGGTGGCGTATGTTATCAAACAGATCAACTATTTAACGAATGAAACCAACAGGTTATTCCGGCACGCCCCTTGCTAAAAAACTGGGCTTGAAAAATGGTGATAAAATTCGCCTTATCAATCAGCCCGTGCATTATCTGGATTTATTTGACACACTTCCTGAAATTGAAGAAGTCAAAAGCAAAAAAACCAAAAAAAATTTCATCCATGTTTTTGTTAAAGAATTAAAAGAGTTGGAAAAGTGTATTGTTGCGTTACGCGGTGAAATCCTGCCTGACGGGATTATATGGGTATCATGGATGAAAAAAAGTGCCGGTATATCAACCGATATTACCGAAGACCGCATAAGGGACTTGGCGCTTAAAAACGGGCTTGTTGACGTAAAAGTTTGCGCAATTGACAATACCTGGAGCGGGCTTAAGCTGGTCATACGCCTTAAAGACCGCAAAAAATAATACCAGGCCTTTCACTTTTTTTTAACTGTAAAATCATTTAGTATCATGCTGACATACATATGCGTATATCCAGGCAAGGAAACAACATCCTTATGAATTGTTAGCATAACTTTACCAAAATGACTTTCGTAAAATAAGTCTTATAAATTTGCGTCATGAACCCAACAATAAGCATACTTGTTCTTGTACTGTTCCTGGTGGCCGTTATTGTGGTGTTTAACAGGCGCGGTGGGTCCTCGGTATTTTCAGGAGGTGAAGGTGGATCAAAATACACGACCATTGATGACCGTTACAATGCCGAAAAGAAAAAACGCGAAGATGAACTGAACCGTTTGCTCGAAAAAATCCATAAAAAAGGAATTGACAGCCTGTCAAAGTCTGAACGCGAGCGGCTGGATGAACTTACCAGGAAGTAGTTTGTGGTTTAATTGTTTGAAGTTTGCTGTTAGGTGCCACTACCACTTTTAGCAGGCGTTTTTGAACATTCGTACATGTGGTGTAAGTGTAACTATTTGCGAAGAAAATGCAAAAATGAACAGCGTTACAAGTGTATTTAATACTACTTGCTGACTGATGCAAGGCGGCTAGTACAGTTTTCCAATCAAACCATTAAATTTCCGATTAATCCTGTAAAAGAAACGCTGTTTTATCCTGCTACCTTTGGTAAAAATTAATGTGATGAAAGCTATTTTCATATATATATTATTGGCGTTTACTCTTTTTTCATGCGGTTCCACCCTTACCACCCGCGCACAACGCAACCAGTATGCCGAATGCCGCAAGGTATTGGTAAGGCACCAGGTGTCCATCAAACATATTTTAAAGGACAACGATACGGCCTCACAATTCATGAACGATATACTTGAACTGGACCTGAAAGGTATTGTAAAAAAATACAACATAAAAAAAGATGAAGTTGATGCAACGGTGGAAGTTATTTGCATGACCTCTGAGATATTTAAAGTGCTTGACGGGACCGAAACCACCATGCGTGAGCATATGGAAGAACAAGACCGTAAAGCAGGAGGAAAACTTCATAAGTAATTATCAATTGGCAACGAGCAATCATCAGCCTGGTTGGGTCCTGGCCCTGTAAACTTATTTTGGAAAGCACATTGCAATGCCCATCAAGTATTCGCATGCTTTTGATAGTGCAGTCAAAACTTTAACCCTTAACGATTGTTGCCAGTTGTCTATACGTTTTACTGGTCAAAACACCTTACCCAAAAAATAAACAGTGACAATTGATCATTGAAATTGTTGTACCTTGGCCTCATCAGGGTGTATGAATATTAAACAGGAATTACTCAAACAGCATTCACGCAAACAGGCTGAGCGCATTGCCCGGTATGCCGCAAAAGGAAAAAAAGAGTTTGGTGAATTAATGGATTTATTTTTGAGTAACAATACCGTGTTGGCCCAACGCGCTGCCTGGAGCATTAGCATATGTGGCAGGGCCAATCCTGGTCTTGCCCTGCCCCATTTGCCCAAAATGATTAAAAACCTTGAAAAACCGGGCATACATGACGCTGTAAAGCGCAATACAGTAAGGTTGCTTGAAGTTGTATGGCTGCCAAAAAAACACCATGGCCTGGTGGCCGATGCCTGTTTCAAACTTTTCCTCAACAAAAAGGAGGCAATTGCCATACGCGTGTTTGCCTTGACAGTCCTGCAAAACCTGGCGCTTATCTATCCTGAATTTGCAAATGAACTGGTGCCTTTAATTGAAGAAGAAATGACCCAAAACCCCAAACCAGCCTTTGTTAGCCGGGGTAAAAAAGCCTTGAAAATACTACAAAAGCATAAGGGTATCAGTGGTTAGCCAAATTATTCATACCCAAACGTTAAAAAACCAGGGAACTAGTAAGCCTAAGTAGACTTTTTTTCCTTATCTTGGCGTTAAAACCAAACACACCGTGGATAAACGAGCCTATCTTGTACCGCATGACTTCACTTCAGTGGGTGATGCGGCCGCCAAAAAAGCAGTACGTTTTGCGCTTCAGTCAAATGCTTCGGTTCACTTTCTGCACATTGTAAAAAGTGCTTCGGATAAACCTACCGCCACCAAAAAGCTTGAAGAAATCATTAACGGTTTTAAAACAACCAACGCCCCCAATATTGAATTTCATATTCACGTTGAAGCGGGTAATATTTTTACCGATATAGCCAAAGTTGCCGATGCTATTCATGCCTCGCTCATCATCATGGGTACTCATGGTGCCAAAGGCATGCAAAAAGTATTTGGTAGTTTTGCCATAAAAGTAATCACATCGGCCCACGCACCTTTTGTAATTGTACAGGAAAAAACCAAAACGGTTGAAACCATTAAAAAAATTGTTTTTCCCATTAATCTTAATTCCGAAACCTTGCAGGTTTCAAAAATTGCAGGCGTCCTGGCTACCGATTTTAAGTCAGAGGTGCACGTGGTTGCGCCCAAGGAAAAAATGCTTGACCTCAGCCAAAAGCTCATTATTTACAGCCAGTTGGTAAAAAAAGAACTTGCCAAAATCAATGTGCCGGTGCATGTTGAGTTTTTGGACAAAACAAAGGCCTATCATACCGAAATTCTGAAATACGCCAAAAAAATAAATGCCGAACTCATTGCGCTCACCTATCACTCTGACAGAATGATGCCGCAATTTGACCCGTTTACGCAAAGCATAATTACCAATGAGGACCAAATTCCTGTACTGGTAATTAACGGCAAGGACGCGGGCAATTATTTCTATTAGGAATTTACTGGTTAAATTCAGAATTTTTAAATTATTCTGAAACCACAACTCATCAACTTACATCGGGGATCGCACCCCCCGCCAACCAGAAACCCGGAACTAAAAACCGGAAACCAGTTGATCTTTCGAAACCAGCTTTTGCTCGCCCGTATTCATATTTTTCAACGTAACTTTACCCTGGCCAATTTCATTGCTGCCCGCAATAATCACAAACTCCACCTGTTTATTGTTAGCGTATTTCATTTGCTTATCCATTTTGGCTTTGTCAGGGTACAATTCGCAGCTTATTTTATGTGCGCGTAGTTCAGTTGCAAGCTGGCGGGCATAATCTTCTTCGGCACCGCCAAAATTAATGATCATCACTTTGGTACGGGCTACGCTGTCGGCAGGGAACAGGTTAAGTTCTTCCAGCACATCATAAATACGGTCGGCACCAAAACTAATACCCACACCGCTTACGCCTTCCCAGCCAAAAATACCGGTCAGGTTATCATAACGTCCGCCCCCGCAAATACTCACTTTTAATTCACCTGCTGCGCTTTTCACCTCAAATATGGCACCCGTGTAATAATTAAGGCCGCGGGCAAGGGTCACGTCCACCTCAAGGGCAGCATGTTTTATGTCCGCGCTTTTTTCCAGTACAAATTGTATTTCATCAACGCCCCGCCTGCCAATTTCTGACGCTTCCAGGTATTTGCGTAACAACCCCAGCTTGTTTTCATTTGACCCGCTGAAGCCAAACAACGGTTCAATTTTCGAAATTGCATCACCGCTCAACCCGTTAGCCGCCAGTTCTTCCTTTACCTTATCCTTCCCAATTTTATCAAGCTTGTCAATGGCAACGGTAATGTCGGTTATTTTTTCAGGCGCCCCGCACACTTCGGCTATTCCGCTCAACACTTTGCGGTTATTGATTTTTATAATTACCGGAATTTTTAAATCGCTGAACACACCGTCCATCAGTTGCACCAGTTCCACCTCGTTGTTCAATGAATTGCTACCTATTACATCGGCATCACACTGGTAAAATTCGCGGTAGCGGCCGCGCTGGGGTTTGTCGGCCCGCCAAACCGGTTGTATCTGGTAACGCTTAAACGGCAAAGTAATTTCGTTCCGGTGCTGCACTACATAACGTGCAAAAGGAACGGTTAAGTCATAACGCAGGGCTTTTTCGGAAATGTGCTTGAGTATTTTATGATTGTTTTTTTCCATCAGTACGGTTTCATCAATACCAGCCAGAAAATCTCCGCTATTTATAATCTTATAAATTAATTTATCACCTTCCTCCCCGTATTTCCCCATTAACGTTTCAATGTTCTCAAACGATGGCGTTTCAATCGGGCTGTAACCGTACAATTTGAAATGATTTTTAATTGCATTGAAAATATAGTCTCTTTTGGCCAGCATTGCGCTGTCAAAATCGCGGGTCCCTCTTGGAATTCCTACTTTACTTGCCATTTAAAAAATTTAAGGTTCAACGTTTAAGGTTCAAGCCACTGACAACTAACAACCAACAAGTGACAACCGGCCCAAAGATATATTTTTTTATTCACTAAAATCCCTATTTTAGGGCCACGCAAAATGAAATCCTTCAAAGTCATATGCATCTCCGGCCTTGAAAAGGTGCAACGTAAGTTCGAGTCGGCAATTGTTGATCCGGCCATTTCATTCTCGCATGTTGAAACGCCTGAAAAATGCCTTGATTTGCTTGTTCACCAGGAAGCCGCTTTTTTGATTTACTGCGATGAGTTCAAGCCCGACATCCGCAACGCTTTTTTCAAAAAACTGAATGCGCTTGACAAATTCAATCGCGGCATTAACACCCTTGTTTTTACAAAAAGCGAGGCAGTGGTCACACAATGCGCCAATATTTATACCACGGGTGTTGTTGACCACTTACCTTTCAACGCTTCGTTTACACACATCAACACGCGGTTTGAAGTATATAAACGCCTGTATAAAAAGAAAACCCGCATTCGCGAACTGATTGAAAACATTATGCCCCCCGATGTGGCCGATGAATTGGAAAAGCGTGGCAAATTTCCACCAAGGCGCCACGGGTTGGTTACGGTCATGTTCACCGACTTTGTGCGCTTCACCGAAAAAACCGAGGAGGTACATCCTGTTGAACTGGTAAACCTGCTTGACAGCTATTATGTGCAGTTTGATAAAATCATAAAAGACCATAAACTTGAGAAAATAAAAACCATTGGCGATGCCTACATGTGTGCAGGCGGTGTACCCAAACGCATAGGTTTTAATCCCGTACGCGTTACCCTTGCAGCCATTGCCATTCGCGCATTCATGGAAAAAATGGCCCGCCAAAATAAATTCAAAGGCAAACCGGTTTGGAACCTGCGCATTGGCATCAACTCGGGGCACGTGGTTTCGGGTATTGTGGGTAAATTAAAATACTGTTATGATATTTGGGGTGAAACCGTGAATGTAGCCGCCCGTATGGAGGCCAACGGTGAAGGCGGACAAATAAATATTTCCGAAGCCACCTATGAGCACATTAAACCGTATTTTGAATGTGAATACCGCGGAAAAATTGCTGCCAAATATATTGGCGCGGTAAAAATGTACTTTGTCAAACGCCTTAAGCCCGAATATTCGGTAAGCGGCAACGGCCATACCCCTACAGCTGAATTAAAACAGTTGGCGGGAATCATAAAACTGGACTACGAAGGCGCCAAAGAATACATGTTTGCCCGCCTGCGCAATGAATTACCCGATTACCTGGAGTATCACGGCTGGCACCATACATTAAATGTGCTACAATCGGTTGAATATTTAGGCGCCAGGGAAAAACTTTTGCCTGAAGACCAGGTACTGATCAATACGGCTGCCATTTACCATGACTGCGGCTATCTTGAATCGTATTGGAACAACGAAGAAATTGCCGTGAAAACTGCCCGCCAAACGTTGCCCAAATTCGGTTACACAACTTCGCAAATAAACATTATTTGTTCCATTATACGTTCCACCAAGGTTCGTGCCATTCCCAAAACAAAACTTGAAAAAATCATGAACGATGCCGATTATGATTACCTTGGAAAGCCCGAATACACCAAAATTGCGGCAAAATTGTATAAGGAATGGCAGCATTTGGGCACCAACATGCCGCGCAAACAATGGCTGCAAACACAGGTAGCATTTTTGGAAAAACACCGGTATTATACCAAGGCGGCCATAGCCCTTCGCAAAGAACAAAAACTCAGGAACATTGCCGAATTGAAGGCGAAACTGGCTTAATTTTAAGCCCATGAATATTTTCGTGCACGCTTTCAAATTGGTTGCCGGTTTGTTTATACCTAACAAACATTGTGCATTTCATTTGCAGGTGCTGCAGGTTATTTCGCGGTTTACATGGGAAATTTTACAAACCCTGGCCGGTTTTTTAAGTGCGCTGGTGTATGTTTTGCTTTTTAAGGTCAGGCGTGTAAGTTATTCAAACGGTGCTGTTGTTGTGCGTTGCAAAAGCAAATTCGGGGCGTTTACGCTGGGGTGTTATGTAATTGGCGACAGAGAAATAAGCGGCAACCCAAGCCAGCGGCTGTTCCAGCATGAATATGGCCACTACCTGCAAAGCATTAAAAGCGGGCCTGTGTATTTAGTTAAGTATGGATGGCCAAGCCTGGTAAGCGCGTGGCGTTATTCGCTTAAACAACATTGTAAGAACACAGCCGAAGTAGACGCTAACATACGGGCAAAAAAATACTGGGATACGCATTATCAACAGCATTACCGGTGGAACCTTAAGTACAACCCTATGCACGAGGAAGTTGTACCCGACACCCTGAAATGGTACGATTTTATGCCTGTTTATTTTCCGCTTATCCATCTTGTTAAGGCATTTAAGAAATAAAGTATATTCGGGTAAACGTTGGTGATGCAGTAGTACATGTGTATAAATCCGTGCCATTTAGCCACGCAGCGAAAAAGAAAATTCAGTGTTACGTAAACTATATATAAAAAACTACACCCTTATTGAGGAGTTGGATGTGAATTTTGACAAAGGGTTTAATGTGATTACCGGTGAAACGGGGGCGGGAAAATCCATTATTATGGATGCGCTTGGGTTGATTCTGGGCAGCCGTGCCGACTCCGATGCCCTGCAAGACAAAAACCAGAAATGCATTGTTGAGGCCGAATTTGAAATCAAGTCCAAAGAGCTCGATGCGTTTTTGGAAGAAAAAGGATACGATACAGGTCCATCATGTTTTATTCGAAGAGAAATTGCCACCAATGGTAAATCGCGTTCATTCATTAATGACACTCCGGCCACCGTGCATCTCATTAAAGAAATAACACAGCACTTGGTGGACGTACATTCGCAGCACCAAACCCTTGAAATTGCAAACAGTCTTAACCAGTTTGAAGTGCTTGATTCATTTGCCGGCATCCTTTCGGGAACTGAAAACTTTGGGGTTGCATTTCATGCATACAAGGCAAAAAAAAACGAACTGGCCGGTTTGCAGGAGCAACAGGCCAGCGAGCAAAAAGAAAAGGACTACAATACGTATTTATTTGAAGAACTAAATAAAGCTGAATTAAAAGCCGGTGAAGAAGAGGGCCTTGATAGTGAAATTGAAAAATTAGCCAATGCCGATACCATTAAACAACAATTGGCGCATGCGTTTGAAATATTGGATAACCCACAAGGGACTAACGCACTTGTAAAAGAGTTGAGTAATGTACTGGCCAAAATAAAATTACCTGGTGAACATTTTGCCTCATTGCGTACACGGGTCGATTCCAGTTTAATCGAGTTAAAGGACATTGCTGCTGAACTGGAAGACCTGGCAGGCAGCATCAACAATAACCCGGCTAAACTGGAAGAACTTGAAACGCGGTCGGACCTGCTCAACAATTTAATGGCCAAGCACCGTGTAAAAACCGTTGCAGAATTGGTTGCTATACGCGAACAATTATCAGGGCGGCTGGTCTACGCTGACCATTTAAGTGTACAAATTGAAAAACTCAGCGCAG
>DASPJQ010000534.1:0-16650 GCA_035628535.1 Flavobacteriales bacterium
TTTAATTTGGAATGATGCGTCTTGTTTGGCTGATATCAATTTTATTTATAACCTGTTCGCAATGCCTTGCCCAGGAAAAAAAATTCCCGGCCAATAAAGAAGAAAAAGCCAAATATGAAGAAGCAGGTATTTTATTTACGGAAGGCGAATACGAAAAAGCGTTTGAATTATACAAAAGCCTTGACGAAAGCAACCCTGGCCATCCTGAAGTGCAACTGCCTTTAGCCATATGTGCACAAAACCTGGAAAACGGTCATGAAACGGCACTTTCCTATTTTGAGAAAATTGATAAAAAGGCTGTTGAAGGGACTGATTTTCCTTATTACTATGCTATAAGCCTCCACATGAATTATAAATTCCAGGAGGCTATTAATCAGTTAAACCTTTTTATTAAAAACAAACATCCGAAAGAACAGAAAGAAAAAGCCGAACAAATCATACGCTATTGTCAAAACGGGCTTGAGTTAATGGCCAACCCGGCCAAGGTGCGCATTGAAACCCTGGGTGATCCCCTGAATACGCCTGCATCTGAATATGCGCCCATGATTTCTGCCGATGAAAACACCATTTTGTTTACGTACCGTGGCGATAAATCAATTGGTGGATTGCAGGAACAGCCGGGAACTACACACAAGGATTACAACGAAGATGTGCAAATTGCTTATAAAGACTCTGCCGGATACTGGTTTGAGCCGTTGATTTTGCAATCAAACATTAATACCGCAGGGAATGATGCCTGTGTAGGTATCTCACCCGATGCACAGTATTTGTACTTGTTCCGAAGCATTGAAGACGATCCTGGATCACTTTACAAAAGTGAACTTGATGGTTATACCTGGACCGACCCTGAGCTGCTTAAGGGAGAAGTGAATTCAAAATGGTGGGAAGGAAGCATTACCATTTCACACGATGGCCGCAAGGTATATTTTGCAAGTGAAAGGCCCGGTGGAGCAGGTGGCCGCGATATTTACGAAGCGCGCTTGAAGAACGGAATTTGGAGCAACGTAAAAAATGTTGGTACCATGATAAACACAAAGTATAATGATGATGCACCGTTCCTGCACCCCAGCGGAAAATATTTGGTATTTAGCTCCGAGGGGCATAAAACCATGGGCGGTTATGATATTTTTGTGAGTGAGTTGAGACCCGATTCAACCTGGGGGCCACCTGTTAATATTGGTTATCCAATCAATTCAACCAGTGATGATAAATTTTATACCGTTACGGCCGATGGACATCACGGGTATTATTCATCAGGAAAAAAAGGAGGCCTGGGAAAACAGGATATTTATAAGGTAAGCCCTGGTATTGATAAAAATGTAGTATTGTGCCAGGTAATTGGTGATGTTTACCTGGACGATTATCCGACTTTTTGCGAGATTGAAGTGATTGATGACGCGGCACCACCGTTGCGCACCATGTACAATTCCAACTCCCTCAGCGGCAAGTTTCTTGTGGTTTTACCTCCGGAAAAAAATTACAAGCTAAAATTTATCATTGGAGGCATTGAACCCAAGGAATATTCAGTTGAAGCAAAAAATATTACTGGTTTTGTGGAAAAATACCTGTTGGTGAAATTTTATACCGATGGACGCCAGACCTCATTGAAGGAGGTACCTGCCGATTCAATCAAGGCATTGAATTATGCATTAATCAAAGAACAGGACGATGTAAACGATCCGAATTTAACCACAGCGCACCATACTGCTGTAAATGACACCGCTAACATTGCTACCGTAAATAATATTCCCACCAATAATACGACAACCACAAATAACACCACAAATAACAATACTACGACTACCACCACCACAACAACAACAACCTTTACCACTACCGCTAATCCCGATCCCAACCTTAAAATCATGCCTATGGCCGAATTTGTGGAGTTTACACACCCCAAACTCACGTTCAGGGTACAGGTTGGTGCATACCGTTTCCCACAAAACTTCAGGGTTGAAAAATATGAGCGTGATGAAAAAAGTGTGAAGGAAAAACTGGGCGATGGCATTACGCGTTTTACCATTAAGGAATTCACCCGTTTAAAAGACGCCTATGCCTATCGCGATGAAATGGTGAAGTTGGGTGTAAGCGATGCCTTTGTAACAGCTGTATACAAGGGCAAACGTTATTTATTGGTTGATATAAGGGCCGAGTTGGCACGAACACTTAACCTTGACACCAATTAGGGAATTTAAATACAGCTTGACCCCAATCACAATTTTGACATTATGGGTACCGCTAAAATTCATTTCAAATAATAAAATATACAATTAGCCGGCATTAGTATATTTAACTATTTGAAATTTCATTATTCAAAATTATTACGCATGCATATTTCAATCATCTCTTCCAGTGTACGTGAGGGCCGCGCCAGCCACCGGGTTGCCTTGTTTTTCAAGAATTATATCGAGGCCAATCAACAGGCAACAGTTGAGTTACTTGATTTGAAAACATATAATTTCCCATTGTTTGATGAACGGTTAAAGTTTCAGAAAGATCCTTTACCTGCCGCAATGAGTTTTGCTGAAAAAATTAAAACAGCCGATGGTGTTATTATAGTTACACCTGAATACAATGGCGGATATCCTGCGTCAATTAAAAATGCCATTGATTTGCTTATTGACGAATGGAAACGCAAACCCGTTGCCATAAGCACTGTTTCTGCCGGTGTCTTTGGCGGTTCGCAGGTTATTACTTCATTACTGTTTTCATTGTGGAAAATTGGGGCCATTGTTGTATCTGCCACGTTTCCCGTTCCGGATATCTCAAAATCGTTTGACGAAAACGGTAGTCCGACCGATCGGGAAAGTGCTGAAAAACGCGCTGGGAAATTTATTGGTGAACTGGTTTGGTTTATAGAAGCCAAAAAAAGAATGGTCAGCTAGCCGTTCACAATTTCTCCACCATTGGGATGTAATACCTGCCCCGTCATATACGAAGAATCATCACACGCTAAAAACAAATAACTTGGAGCAACTTCAACCGGCTGTCCGGGACGCCCCATTGGAGAATCAGTTCCAAATGTAATAGTACGTTTTGGCTCCATACTTGAAATAATAAGAGGGGTCCAAATGGGTCCGGGAGCAACGGCATTCACGCGTATTTTTTTATCCACCAAAGCCGATGCAAGCGATCGCGTGAACGAAACAATGGCGCCTTTCGAAGCGGCATAATCAATTAAATGTGCACTGCCGCGGTAAGCGGTAACGCTGGTTGTATTAATAATGCAAGCCCCTTTTTTCATATGTTTTATGGCTTCCTTAACAAGGTAAAACATCGAAAAAATGTTCACGCTGAACGTTTGAATGAGTTGTTCCTTCGTGATATCGGCAATATTGTCTTTTGAATAATGCAGCCCGGCATTATTCACCAATATATCAAGCCGGTGGAACTTTTTAACGGCTTTACGTACCAGCGAAATACAATTTACTTCTTTGGAAATATCGGCTGGCAGGAGTATACATTGTTGCCCCATTTGTTCAATGTATTGGGCCGTAATTTCGGCATCTTTTTTTTCTTCGGGCAAAAACCCAATGGCTACCGAGGCCCCGTGTTTTGCAAACAAAACAGCCACAGCCCGGCCAATTCCGCTATCGCCACCGGTTATTATAGCAACTTTACCCTCCAGTTTTTTATGCGGTTCTTCCAGGGGAACATCAAATACAGGCGGGTCTTCCGTCATTTTAAATTCCAAACCCGGCCTTCGTTGCTTCAAGGCCGGGTGGATCTTCCTCTTAGGTTTTGGTTTTTGCATTTACCTTTTTATAGGAAATGTATTTTATTTTTTGTAACTGTCGCGCAATTGCTTTACCGTATCATGACCATGCTGGATTGACGAGCGTTGAGTGCGTATCAACTGCAATAATTCGCCCGATACTCCCTGGGGATCATCAAGTATGGTATCATATGTTTTTTTGGCAGCATCTTCTCCAAACTCGCATGATGCAAGTACAGCCTTACGGTCATTGGCGCTAAGCGCTTTTTTAATATCCATCCAAACCCTGAAAACTTTTCCCGATAAAGTGGTTTCATCCCTTTCAGGCTTATCATCGCTGAAGGGAATATGTTTTCTTAATTCTTCACTAAAGCCTTTGCTTTCATTGGCCAGCTTGGTGAAAAGGGTTTTTAGATCACTGTCCTTTACCTGCTCAGCGGCCTTCGTATATCCTTCGTAGCGATCATTATTAATGATGATAAGCTCCTTTAAGGCGGTTGCTTTTTCCTTTGAGGTGGTTGTTTTCATAGGCATTTACTTTAAATTATGCATTATTTAATATATTGAATTTACTTTTTACTTTACTTTTCGTTGTCTTTAAACAGGTCTTTAATAGCGCGACCAAGCTGATTCATGTCACGGTTGAATTCGGTCTTAAACGATTCCCAGCGACTGTAATCTTCTTCGCTTTCGTATCTTTCCATACGTTCATTCAATTCGTCTCTTTTGCGTTCAATTTCATTAAAACGCTCTTGTTTCCGCTCGTCCCTGAGGTTTCGTATTTGGTCGCGATGCTCTTCAATCTCGCGGTCGTATTCGGCCATACGGTCTTCATAATCCATCTTGAACCGGTTCCACTCTTCATAATTTCTTTCCTCGGCATCGGCCCTGGCGTCATCCAGTTTTTCCTGGGCTTCAATCACGTCTTCTGTAGCATCCTGTATTTTATCCTCAGATGACTGACAGGAGTAAAATGACAATCCTGCACTTAAACAAACTGCAGGAAGCAATAAGATTTTCCTTTTCATATTTTAATTATTTTATTAACTATTATTATTCATTACTCGCAAGCGGTTACTTCAACCCGCCTGTTGATTAAACTATTTTCATTTGCAGTGTCAATGGGTTTCGTACTGCCGAACCCGCGTGTTTTTAGACGTTCAGGGTCCACACCGTGCTCGGTCAAAAAGGTCTTTACAGCTAAGGCACGCTCTTCTGATAATTTTTGGTTAAAATCATCCGTACCGGTTTTGTCGGTATGCCCATCAATATAAACTGACAAAAACGGATACGTCTTTAAAAAATCCGACAACCGTGTGAGTTCCTCATACGATTCGGGTAAAATAACCGCTTTGTTCAGTTCAAAATTTAATTCTTCCAGTTTAGCGCAGGTTCCGAACAGAATCATCACAAAATCTTCGGGTTTAACGTTAGGCGGTGTGGGGGTAAGGGCTATGTCGTCAATATAATAATAGGCCTTGCGCGAATTGTTCGCAGTTTCAGGAATTACTTTATCAATTATCATATAATCCTTAAAGCATCCGAGTATCAAATATTTTTCACCACCCCTGGCAATATAGGTTCCACTTACTGTTTCCCAATCGGTGGATTTTGATACTTGTGCCGTTACCAGGTGAGGGGTAATTTCCATAAAAGCATTGTCTTTGATGTCCGCCTTTTCCTGCGCCACATATACACCAATACCCGACACAGCGTATGCGCTTTGTTCAGCTAAGCTGTTGCGGAAACTAATGGTATATGACCTCCCGGCTTCCAGTGGCGACTCCAGCTCCATTTGGAGGTATTCTGAATATTGCTGGTATCCCGGATAGGATTCAAAAAGCCCCCATTCGTCACCATAAAATGCAATTATACCTGCATAACTGTTGCCATTGCCCGCTGATGTATTTTGGGTACCCATCCAGTTTTCAGGAACATCGTAATCTTTATTCCTGAATTTGGCATCGCGGTCAAAAAAATCTATCGTTGTATTGTTGGCGCTGGTTACTCCGGTTGCCGGATACTTCCATTTGCCCTCAAAGAAGCCTTTTTTTTCTGTCTCTTCAAACGAACCATTGCGCACAAGATTCTGCGCTCTGGTTGTTGTTGTTGCAAGGGCCAATATGCCTATCAGACCCGCAACGAATTTTCCTTTCTTCATAAAATCGCTTATTTAAAGTTCAGTTTTTTTTCGTTTTTACTATTTTAAACCGGGTCACTACCGCGTATCAAACGCAACAGGATCGCAATTACTGCTATCACCAGCAAAATATGGATCAATCCTCCGGCATGGTAACCGAGGAACCCTATTAGCCATCCTACAACCAATATGACAGCTATGATATAAAGTATATTGCTCATTTTTATTTACTGTTTTATATAATTAATACTCGTGTTTTATATTATTCACACGCAACCGGTTTTTGCATCGGTTGCAAAAACATGTTGATATTATTTTATATGCCAATACCAGGCCGCATCAGATTAAAGATGTATAACAATGCATAACAATGCAGCTTTACTGAGGAAAAATTAATTGTTTACGGGTTAGTATTTTTTTTTGGGACGCGTAAGAAATGCGTGAAATAATTCCCAAATTAAAAATGGATTTCTTAAAAGAAAAGAAAAGTCTACACAATTTTTAGCTCTTCAACAGCTTTGAGCCATATTTCACGCACTTTCAAATAAAGTTGTTCAATGCGTGTCAGGTCGGTTTCTGCAATGGCCAGTCGTTCCATTTCCATTACATCACGTTTAATGAACCGGTCAACCCCCACATATACCGTTATGGCCTTTAAAATATGAGCTCCCCTGCGTATAGCATCATACTCATGCCCTTTAATGCCCCGCTCAACCTGTAACATAGCTGCAGCGCTTTCTTCCATGAAAATGGTAACCATTTCCTTTATAAAACCAGGATTTCCATTGGAATGGGTCGTTAAAAAATCAAGGTTGCTTACTCGGCCGGCTGAATTGGGTATCATAGTTCTTTTAAATTAAATTTAATCGCCTGAGCATTTCTTTTTTAAAATTCTCACCTATAGGTAACATGTGTTTGCCCGCTATTGCCGTGTTTTCTTCTACACTGTCAATGTGATCAAGCGAAACAATGTATGACCGGTGTAACCGGTAAAATTTACCTACCGGTAATTGCTCTTCCATGCCTTTAAGGGTAATGTGCACGGCATAACGCTTTTCGGGGGTAAAAATATTTACGTAATCACCAAGGGCCTGTATATAAATAATGTCCTTGATTTTGATTTTGGAAAGAATGGAATTTGAACGCACAAAAATGTATTCTTTATCCTGCATATCAACGCTGTTGTCTCGGGTAATAAACATTTCGCGCGCGCGCGAAATGGCCACCATGAAACGGCTTAACTCCACGGGCTTCATAAGATAATCAACCACGTTTAGTTCAAACGCTTCAATGGCATAGTCTTTATGCGCTGAAATGAAAATAATAAGCGGGCGTTTCTCCAGGTTCTTGATCAAATCAATTCCGGTCATCCCGGGCATTTCCACATCCAGGAACACAAGATCTACCGATTCCTTTTGCAGATAATTAAAAGCTTCGACCGGGTCAGCGCATTCGTGCTTGAGGTTCAGGAAATCAACCTGGGCAATAAGATTTTTAAGCGCTGTTCGCTCCATCTTAATATCGTCAACAATTATGCAATCCATAGAAGTTTTTTCAATTTTCATTGGTTTAAAAATGCGGTAAAAAAAGTTCAGAATTCATGCCATGAGCTAAAGGCGCTGTTAATCAATGTTAAGGGTTTGTTGAAATTTATCAAATTGAAAAATCATTGCTGATATGAGAAACCTGAATCGCTGCAAGTCTGAATTAAAGCGTTAACGGTTTGATTTTCTTGGAAATACTATCGGCTCATAAATTAAGGTATATTTACCCTGCAACATGCGCTTTGACATCCTTACTATATTGCCTCAATTGATGGAAAGCCCGTTTAACGACAGCATTCTTAAACGCGCCATGGAAAAAGGCCATGTGGAAATCCACTTTCACAATCCGCGTGATTATACTGCATACAAACATAAACAAGTTGACGATTACCAGTTTGGTGGTGGAGCGGGTATGGTCATTATGTGCGAACCATTGAGCATCATTATTGAAAAGCTGAAAGCCCAACGCAATTATGATCACATTATTTATATGACGCCCGATGGGCAAACGCTCAACCAAAAAAAAGTGAACGCTTTGTCACTCAAAAAAAATATTATGGTTATTTGCGGGCATTACAAAGGTATTGATCAACGTATACGTGATTTGTATGTGACCGATGAAATAAGCATTGGCGATTATGTGCTCAGTGGCGGTGAACTGGCTGCAGCGGTGTTGTGTGATGCCATTATCCGTTTAATTCCTGGCGTATTGAACGATGAAACCAGTGCGCTTACCGATACATTCCAGGACAATTTGCTGGCCCCGCCTGTTTACACAAGGCCCGAAGAATTTAAAGGACTAAAAGTTCCGGCAGTGCTTATGGGTGGAAACCATGCCGAAATTGAAAAATGGCGAATGGAGCAATCACTGGAACGAACAAAACAACGTAGGCCCGATTTATTGGATGACTAGCAAATTAGATTTTAAAGAAGCATTTTTGAATAAACAGTGGAGCGTGTAAACCGTGATACAACTGCCGGAAGCTCCGCAGGAGCAATGCAAAAATAACAAATAATAACAGAAACTCATAAAGCTCCCAGCGGGCGAAACAAAACGAAGTAACTTAAAGGGTCACTTAGATAGACTCCAAACAACCCCATACAAGGTATGAATGAAAACAACTTTAATTAAAATAGCAGGTTTATTAAGTTTATGTCTGATATTAAATTCATGCACAACAACAACTAAAACTATGGAAAAAAAAATCATCACGTCAAAAAATGCACCCGCTCCAATTGGGCCGTATAGCCATGGGGTTTTAATTGGCAATACCCTTTACGTATCAGGTCAGGTAGGCAAGGACCCCGTGACCGGTGAACTGGTGTTAACCGACATTAAAGCAGAAACCAAACGTGTTATGGAAAACATCAACGGTATTTTAACCGAGGCGGGAATGGAATTCAAAAACGTGGTAAAAACAACCATATTTTTAACCAACCTCGACAATTTTACGGCCGTAAATGAAATATACGGCTCATATTTTACAGGCGATTATCCCGCACGTGAAACGGTGCAGGTATCAAGGTTGCCGTTGAATGTGAATGTGGAAATATCTGTGGTGGCGGTAAAGTAGTTTTAAAAGTGTTTATTAACCTCTAAAATCTATTCGAATGAAATTAATCCTGTTTTTAATACTGGCATTTTATACGTATAATGCTTTTTCTGATAATCTTATTCTTGCAAAATTTCGAATTAACGGAGAAACCTTGTGTTTATACAACAAAGATGGATTCCTTGCTAAAGGCAAAATGAAACATCTGGATATAGAATTTATATCACAGGTTTCAGAAGAAAAAGTAAAGAACCCTAGGTTTACCCCGTTTCCCGACCGAAGGTTTGAAGATATTTTTATTTATGGCGATAAGTACCAGATTGTACATAATAACTTCTTAATTGATGGTGACACGTTATTAACAACATTCAACGTTCGAAAAATGTCAATTCCTGAATGGAAATTATGGGACGCTTCTCGAAATAACATAAATAAAAAAAAATTAAGTGCCTTTTTAGGAAAAGAAATTTCGGACCTCAATGAGTGGGATGCTCCCTCTTCAAAAAATGTAAAAAATAAGTTATATTATGATTATAAAAACGGCTATGTTTTTCTGTCAAATCCGGGAAAAGAAAACGAGGATCCCTATGTAAGTTTTAACATAACAACATCTCTTAAAATAAATCCACAAAATAAAATCATTGATTTTTCATTTTTTGACTTTGGGCAATATACTATTTTATATTCTGTTTTTGAGGAAGATGACAATATCAAATCCTCAATGTATATAGCAAATACTAAATCCAGGGAGTTAAAAGCAATCCCAACCGACATTGAATATTCAGTTCTCTACATTAAAGAAATTGTACCAATTGGTAAAGACTATCTTGTATTTGGAAATTTAGCCTCAAAGGAAAAATTACATAAATACTATCTTAAAAAATCCCCCACCTTGCCACGATTTCCGGAAAACGAAGGGTACTTTTTTGGCAAATTTAATTTAAACGAGCAAACCGTAAAAATCAATTCCATATATGATTTTACCAAACAGGCCTGGTTCGATAGTAAATTTTATTACGAGGCAACCTTAAGTTATTTTAATCAGTCAACCAATAAGATGCTTGTTACAATAAATATAGCAACGGAACATGGTACTGGCGTCAGTGTTGAAGAAAATTCAAAATCTATTCGAACCATATCCGGACTACCATATGTTTTTCTTATTTTAAATTCAACTGGTAATAATTCCAATCCATTGCAAGAAAAGGAAATTCAGGCCAGGTATACAAAAAAGAGTTACGAACCTGAATTAGATGATTTCAATAAAGACAATATGCATTCTATAATTGCCCATCAGGGCCATCTTTTTTTTAACACCCAAAATCGAATTTACAAATATTTACCTATCCAAAATAACATATTCAACAATATGGAAAACCCCGTAAAACTCGTAGCCACCGATTTAAAAAGCTTCATTTATGAAACCGGAAACGCCTATTATATGGTAACAAACGGGGAAACACCGTCCATTACTGTTCTTGATATAAAATTTAAAAATGCAAACGGAAAAGGAAAGTACATGGACTGTTATCTGCAACTATTTAATAATTGCACCATTGAAAACACAACTCTATACAATCCAATCAATGAGACAAAATATTTAAAACGGATTTACGATAACAAAGGTAATTCTAAAAGCGAGAACATAAGTTATTAAATGACCATTTATCTAAATATTAAGAAGATTCTCACTTTTTCAACTTCAGATAATATTCATCGTTATTATGCCTTACACTAATCCACAAATCGTCTTTTTTAAGACGTTGAATATCCCATTTCAACGTGTGGCTTGTGTTTTTAACAAGAGCGCTTAAAGAATTAGCGCCTGTAGTTTCCTTAGTGGTTATTTCAATTTGCAACCGGTCATCTGTCACTCTCCAATAATTTGAAGGCAACGTACCGCATGATGTTTTAATCTGATTGGCTTCGCCTGCATTTTTTACAAACTCAATTTTCAATCCGGTGCAATAATTTGACGTGAGTGACGAAAGCGAATCATTCCCGTTCACCGTAAACGAAACAATTTCATAATTGCCTACAATACGGTCATCAGTACCGGTAAACCCGCCCAGCTTTCCGCCTGAAGGATATTTTTTGCAGCCATAGCTAATGCAAAACACAAATAAAAGAAATGTTAATGGTTTATTCATGTAAGTGAAAGTAATAAAAATCCGCGTAATCTGCGTGAAATAATCAGAACCATAACCTGTCTCGCAACGGCACTACGCCACAACGTTAAAATTCTCTCGCAGAGACGCAGAAAAAAGTCCGCGTAATCTGCGTGAAATAATCCTCGTTTATCCTAATGGAATACTTTCCCCGACTCCGCCAAACCTTTCTCAAATTCCCTCATCACAATTCCCGTTTCTATCTTATTCCTGTCAAAATACATCAACATTTTTTCAGTCGGCATATTGCCCGTCAAATCATCTTTGGCCATGGGGCATCCACCGTACCCCTTAATGGCCCCGTCAAACCGCCTGCACCCCGAACTGTATGCCGCCTGCACTTTTTCTTCCCAGGTATCAGGCGTAGTATGCAAATGCGCACCAAATTCAACATCAGGTATGGCTGGAATTAACGCCTTAAACAAATATGAAATATTCCCGGGATTGCTTACGCCAATGGTATCCGATAGCGCCAATATTTTTATCCCCAGTTTTGCATTTAATTCATTGCACCATTTAATCACAATATCGCTGTTCCATTCATCGCCATACGGATTCCCAAACGCCATGGATATATAAACCACCAGTGTTTTTTTATTGCGTACGCACAAATCCTGTATGGCGCTCACGCGCAACAATGATTCGGCAATGCTGGCGTTGGTATTGCGTTGCTGGAATGTTTCACTTATAGAGAAAGGATACCCCAAATAATGTATTTCCTCAAATTCGCAGGCATCCTGTGCACCGCGTTCATTGGCAACAATGGCCAGCAATTTTGTTTTGGTTGATGACAAGTTCAGTTTATCCATCACCTGGGCCGTATCTGCCATTTGCGGTATGGCTTTTGCACTTACAAAACTCCCGAAATCCAAGGTGTCAAAATTGCATTTCAACAGTTGGTTAATGTAATTTGCTTTTAATTCCGTTGGAATAAATTCTTTAACGCCTTGCATGGCATCACGCGGGCATTCTACGATTTTAACTGGGCCTTGCATCCTGGTAAATTTAAAGATTTAAGATTTGGGATTGGTGAACCATAAAAGCCATCCATTCATTTGCTACTTACCTTATAGCTAATTCTTTGTTTATATCCGAAATTAACCCCGTTCCTTCATACACAAACCCGCTGTACAACTGCACCAAACATGCACCGGCTTTCAGCATAGCTTTTGCATCGGCCGCACTGTGTATACCGCCAACACCAATAACCGGAATTTTTCCTTCTGATTTTTCTACAATGTAGGTTACCACTTCCAGTGCACGTTTGGTCAACGGTTTTCCGCTCAGGCCGCCCGCGCCAATTTTATCAATTTCCTCCTGTGGTGTTTTTAAATTTCTGCGCCAAACTGTAGTATTGGTGGCAACAATCCCCGAAAGGTTTAATTCCCTTGCAATATCAATTACATCGTCCAACTGTGTATTGGTCAAATCGGGTGCAATTTTCAGCAATACCGGTTTAGGATTTTCTTTTTTCAGGTTGGCCTCAATCACCGCCCCCAGCAATGCCTTCAACGGTTCCTTGTCCTGCAATTCGCGTAAATTGGGTGTATTGGGTGAACTTACATTCACTACAAAATAATCAACGTACGGGAACAGCTTTTCAAAACAAATCAGGTAATCGCTTATTGCGTCTTCATTGGGTGTTACTTTGTTTTTTCCAATATTTCCGCCAATTACAATATGTTTCGGGCGATTTTTCAGACGTTCCGCCATAGCGTCAACACCCTCGTTGTTAAAACCCATTCGGTTGATCAACGCCTCATCTTTTTTCAATCGGAACAAACGCGGCTTTTCGTTCCCCGGCTGACCCTTGGGTGTGACCGTACCTACTTCAACAAAACCAAACCCCATTTCTGCCAATTGATGCATGAATTTGGCGTCCTTATCAAAACCGGCCGCCATACCTACGGGGTTGGGAAATGAAATGCCAAATGCTTTCCGTTGCAGGCTGGGATGGTCGTGGATTTTTTTGCGTTTATAAAATAAATTCAGGATTGGAATGGATAAAGCGATTTTATGCAGTTTTAAAGCTTTGTAATGGGCTTTTTCGGGATCAAGGGAGAATAAATAAGGTTTTACAAGGAGTTTGTACATGGGGTTAAATTAACTAAAAATGTTGTTGGTTGTCAGTTGTTGGTTGTCAGCAAGCATGGGTTTGATTAACATGATGTGTTAATAAGGGTAAGCATGCTTTTTATCTCTCATTTGCTGAAAAAACCGCCATAAATGTGATTTACAAGCAAATTGGAACAGGAGTTAAAACGGTTCTTTGTTTCACAGCCTTTTGAGAATATGACCATACCAAAAAACAATGTTGAACCTTACTTAGAATAAAAAATGCCGGAATCACTCCGGCATTTATTTTAAATTCAGCTTGTATGAAAATCATGATCTTTTTTGTACACCCACACCTCTCCAACAACTAATTCTTACTTAATCGTAAACACAGCGTCATCCATTTTTGCATTCTGCTCAACCGAGGTCACTTTACCGGCAATGGCAGCTTGCCCAAAATCAATGTTGATGCTGTGGGGGTATTTTACTTTACCCACTTCCTTGTAGTCGCCCAAATCAGTAATAATGGTCACGCTGCCCTGTGGCGATGTTTTTGTTTCTTCCGAACGCACTTTAAGGCCCGATTGCACATCAAAATATTTCATGCTCTTACCGCCCTTTTTGTCAATCACTTCAAGCTTGTAAACATCTTTGCCGTTGAGGTTGTCAATGCCCACTGCGTTAACCGTATAACCAAATTCCTTGTAACGCAATTCGGGATACATTTGGTTTTCCTGTACTTTTTCGGCCAGTTCGTCACCGGTATATTCCTTGTTGCCTGTTTGCATGCTGGTTTCAACCAACCGTTTTCCGTCATAAATGGTGCTTTGAATAACCATGGCACCGTTGTACAACATTTCTTCTTTGAACTTATATGGCGCTTTTTTTGTAGCGGCCTTGTGGTACGTCACAAAATTCAATTTTTGCCCCTGTATACTGCCTTCCATGCTTATTTTTTCATCTTTAATGGCCATTAGGTTTTCTTTGCCGCCAAGGGCTTTAATGTAGTTGTCAAGTACTGTTTGGGCGGTTATACCAGCCGGCATGGGTTTGGTCAGCACTTCGGGATCGCCTAAATAATCATACAGGTCCACTTTTCCGTCAGCGCTGAATTTTTTCAATCCGTTCAACACTTTTTCTTTATCACCCACAACCAAAACATAAGCATTTTCGGGGCGAACATATTTTTTAGCCATGGCCTGCACGTCATCAACCGTTACCTCGCTTAAACGCTTCAAATACGTTTGATAATAGTCTTCCGGTAATTTATACTTTTCAATATTGTTGGCAAAACGTGCAATTGTTGCAGGTTTTTCCAGTGAAATGGAAAATTCACCCGCCATGTTGCGTTTAGCAGCTTCCAATTCCTCAACGCTTACTTTTTCATTGATGATTTTATTCATCTCGTTGAAAAACTCACGTACAGCGCTATCAGTTGCGGCTGTGCGCACATCGGCAAACGCCATAAAACTTCCTATGTTCTCATCGGTTGAAACACGTGAATAAGCACCGTAAGTAAAATTATACGTTTCGCGCAGGTTCCTGAACAAGCGTGCTGTAGCATCACCGCCAAGGATTTTGCTCATTACGGCAACTTTCACTTCGTCAGGATTTCCAGGTTTGAAGTCAAGTGGGTACGTAATGCGTACGGTTGACTGGGCGGCACCCGGCTTATTGGAGAGCGAAACCTTTGTGACTTTTGGCGATGCAACCGGTGGAACCTCATGTTGTTTTACTTCACCTTTATTCCAGCCGGCAAGGTACTTATTCATCATGGCCCTGGCTTCTTCAACAGTAATATCGCCAACCAGTGTAACGTAACCGACATTTGGCTTAAAATATTGGTCGTAGTATCCTTTACAGTCCTCAAGTGTTATGTTGTCAACATGCGCCTCTGTTTGCACTTCACCGTAGGCATGTTTTTTACCGTACATAACCGCTTTGGTCAGGTTATCCATCATGGCATTCGGGCTGCCTTTTTGCGTGGCCAGGCCTGACTTGGTTTGCTTTTTGATTTTATCAAGCTCTTCCTGCTTAAACACCGAGTTCAATAACACATCGCTGTAAATTTGCATATAGGTGTCAAGGTGCTTTTTCAAACAGGAACCGTAAAGCCCACTTGAACTTGGGCTTAAGTCAGCACCAATGAAATCAATTTTTTCATTGATCTGGTCTTTGGTTAAGGTTTTGGTTGCGGTACCAATCAATTGACCGGCCATATCAACATAACCCAGTTTATCGCCTTCAGTAAACGGATCAATGTCAAGCGACATGCTAACCGAAACTTTTGGGATTTTATGATTTTCCACAACAAAAACCGTTAATCCGTTTGGCATCACAAATTTTTCGGCCTTGCCCAGCTTTACCTCGGGGGCAGGGCCGGCAACCGGGCGTTTTGAACGGTCAAGCTTTATATCGGTCTTCTTATTTTTGCTGTTTTTATCATTTACTATACCCGAATTCTGGGCAAAAACGGCACCGGCTAAGAGCAAGGCCGCAGCGGTATAAATTGATTTTTGAATCATTGTCTTCATAATTTTTTCCTCCCCGGTTTATTGTTCTTTGGGCAAATAATACAATACAACCCTGTTTTGCTTTGTGAAATATTTATTGGCAACACGTTTAATGTCCTCGCGTGTAACTTTCAAATAACGGTCAAGCTCGGTATTAATCAGGTTGGCATCGCCATAATATACTTCATAGTTGGCCAGGCTTTCAGCAATACCTTCCATGGTTGAATTGCTGCCGATGAAATCATTTTCCACCTGGTTTTTCAGTTTCTGGAATTCCTCTTCGCTTATGAGTTCTTTCTGCACTTTTTCAACTTCGGCATCAATAGCCGCTTCAAGGTCGGCCGGGCTAACACCCATGTTCACAATACCAAACATCATGGCAAGGCCCGGATCTTCGGTAGGAATAGCGAAAGAACCAACGTATAAACTTTTTTGTTGTTTGTCTTTTACTTCTTTTTGCAGGCGTGAGCTTTCACCTTGTGAAAGTAATTGGTTTAACATGGACACCGCATAAAAGTCAGGTTCGGCCTGGCCGGGAATATGGTAACCCATTACCACGGCAGGTAATTGAATATTATCATATACTGTATCGCGAACCTCGGCTTTTTGCTCAGGTTCTACCACTTTAGGACGCGGTATCAAACGAAGGCTTTTTGGGATCTCGCCAAAATACTTTGTAACCCATTCCCTGGTTTGTTTTTGGTCAATGTCACCCGCAATGGTCAACGTTGCATTGTTAGGCACATAAAATGTTTTGTAAAAATCCAGGAACTCCTCCATGGTAGCCATGTCAATATACTGGGCCGACCCAATGGGAACCCAGTTGTACGGGTGCACTTTGTATGCATGACCGTACATTTCCTGTAAAATTGAGCCGTATGGCTGGTTATCGAGGCGAAGTTTTTTTTCTTCCTTCACCACCCCGCGTTGCGTTTCAATTCCTTTTTCATCAATTTTGG
>DASPJQ010000535.1:0-13773 GCA_035628535.1 Flavobacteriales bacterium
ACTGGATACCGAAGCACCAACCATTACAGGATGTCCGTCAACACAAACATTTTGTGAAACCGATACGGTTACATGGACCGATCCTACGGCCAGTGATAACTGCTCAGGTGTAACCATGACGCAAATAGCAGGCTTGCCATCAGGAAGTATTTTTCCGGTCGGAGCTACCCTGTGTACATTTCGGGCAACGGATTCAGCGGGCAATATTACCAATTGTAACTTTAATATCATTGTAAATGCAAATCCCAATGCATCGCTTTCATTGCCTGCAACACAAATTTGTGACGATGATTTACCCGTAACTTTAAGTGGGGGCAGTCCGTCAGGCGGTGTATATTCAGGAACAGGCGTAACCGGTTCCACTTTTGATCCGATTGCTGCTGGAGCGGGTACGCACGTAATCACATATACATTTACAAATGGGTCAGGCTGCAGTGATACGGCAACAGATAGTTATGTAGTTGACGATTGCACCCGATTAACCGACTTAACGACTTCCGCTTTGGTTAAGGTTTATCCAAATCCCACACAGGGGACATTTACTATTGAATTGATTGGTGCTTCGGCCGCAAATCAAACCATTACCATCATAAATCAATTAGGTGAAAAAGTTTATTCAGCAAATTTGGTTGCTGCTACCAACACAATTGACCTGTCATGGTTGGCAAATGGTATTTACCTGATTAAAATACAGGGAAGCGATTTTAATTCAACCACGCAATTAATCATTCAGAAGTAAAACGATTTTACTAAAAAGGGGCCTGCATTCACGAGGCCCCTTTTTTAATTTTCATCCATCCTGTGATCATTATTAATTGATAAGCAATAAGTTAAAACTTAACTTTATTGCAAAAAAATGTAACTTTTATCACAGCTTATGTAAATTGTGGGCAACCTTACATATAAAAAACAGTCTTTGAGTAAATAAAGCGGATATTTGTCTGTTTTTTTTATGGAGAATTAACGAATTTGATATATAACTAAAATGAATAAAAAATTAATCCTTGCCCTGGCTTTTGCTGCAGTAAGCAGCGCAAGCGTTCACAGCCAAGTTGTTACTTTTAACTACACTGGCGGGGTTCAAACTTACACAGTGCCCACATGCGTATTCTTACTTGATGTTGAGGTAGCCGGAGCCGAAGGTGGTGGAGCCAGCGGAAGCGGTGGAGATGGTTCACTTGTAACAGGAACCATTTCGGTAACGCCAGGCCAGGTACTTGAAATTTATGTGGGGGGAATGGGATCGGTTACAGGTGGTGGGTTCAACGGAGGTGGAATTGGTAAGCCCGGTGGAGTTGGTTCTGGTGGTGGTGGTGGAGCGTCCGATATTCGCGTTGCTCCTTATGGTTTAAATGATCGCGTTGTGGTTGGTGGTGCCGGAGGGGGTTGTGGAGGAGGTGATACCTATGCAGAAGGTGGTTCGGGCGGAGACCCAAGTGGTACGACCGGTATGGCGTCTTATGGTAGTCCGGGTGGTGGCGGTACAGCTGCTGCTGGTGGAGCCGGTGGAGCACCCTGGGGTTCGTGCGGCAGCTGGGGTGGAAATGGCGGATTAGGATTTGGTGGTGCCGGTGGTACCGATGTTTGTTATGGCCTTGGCCCTGGTGGCGGTGGCGGTGGCGGACGTTACGGTGGTGGTGGCGGTGGATCTGACGACTTTCCATCATACCCGCTTGGCGGTGGTGGTGGCGGAGGCGGATCAAGCTTAGTGCCTACCGGAGGAACTGGTACAACCGGAACACATACCGGTAATGGATATGTAAAAATTACACCTATTGGCGGTGGAGCTCCGGTTGCAATTACACCTGCAGCTCCCGCTATTTGTAACGGTGGCAGCGTTACCCTGACTGCTTCAGGCGGTACGGGTACAGGCTGGTCATGGACACCTGCTCCCGGATTATCAGGATCGCCTACAACGGCCTCGGTTACTGTTAATCCAACTTCAACACAAGTTTATACTGTTACCGAAACCGGAACCGCTTGTCCAAGTTCGGCCTCGGTAACTGTTACTGTAAATCCGTTGCCGGTAGCAACTGCTACACCTTCAACATCTACTATTTGTACAGGTGCTACTACGGCTGTTACATTGACTGCAGACATACCCGGAACTACTTATTCATGGACTGTTTCACAAACGAATGTAACAGGTGGTAGTGCTTCAAGCGGGGCATTGATTTCACAAACGCTTACTGCTGTTTCAGCCCCTGGCGGATCGGCAACGTATACAATCACGCCTACCGACCCTGCTACGGGTTGCGTAGGTGCCAATATTACTGCAACAGTGAATGTTGAAATGCCGGTAATTACCAGCGTGGCTACAACACCTGCTTTGTGTAACGGTAGCGCTGACGGTACAATCACCATTAACGCAACCGGTGTTACTCAATACAGCATTAACGCTGGGGGTACTTACTTCCCTTCCAACGTATTTACTGTTGGTGCAGGTACGTACAACATCTCTGTAATGAGTGCCAACGGTTGTGTGAATACAACTACGGCAACTGTTACCGAGCCTACACCACTTGTTGTGCCAATGTCATTTACCGATGAAACATGTGCTGGTGCATGTGACGGTATAGCCGGAACAGCTCCCAGCGGTGGTACTCCTCCATACAGCTACTTGTGGTCGACCGGTGCAACCGGTACGCCATTCATAGGAAGTTTGTGTTCAGGAACCTATACGGTTAACGTAATCGACTTTAACGGTTGTGGCGCCAGTGGCGTAACTACCGTAAGCGGGCCCGTGGTGGTTGCTATTTCTTCGGTTGTTCCAACACCCACCCAATGTAACGGTGGTGCTGATGGTCAAATCGTCATAAACGCATCAGGTGGAGCAACGTTGTTTAGCATTGACGGTGGATCTACTTTCCAGGCAAGCAATACATTTACGGGATTACCGGCAGGCACATATGTTTGCATGGCGGCCGATGCCAGCGGTTGCGCAGCAACCATGATTACAACGGTTAACCAGCCAAGCATGTTAACGGTAACGCCTAGTTCACCGGTAACAATTTGTCAAAGCCAGTCAACAACTATTTTTGCTACTATTGGCGGAGCCACGCCTCCGTATAACATTACATGGACTGATCCAGGTTCGGCTACCATTGGTACAACGTCTTCAATAACCGTTTCACCTACTACTACCGGTTCAAATGTTTATACGGTAAGTGTGACTGATAACAACGGTTGTGGTCCTGTAACGGCCAGTGTAAATGTAACGTTGCGTCCGCCACTGGCAATAACTGCATTCAACGATGTAAGTATTTGCCCGGGTGAATCAACTTCTCTTGGCGTGCTTAGCGCAACAGGTGGTGATGGAACTTACACGTATAGCTGGACCAACAGCGTATCGGCTACAACACTTTTTGGTGCTGACCAGGTTGTGACCCCAACAGCAAGCTCAACAACCTACACCGTTACCTTGACAGACGGTTGTGGTTCACCTTCGGTATCTGACCAAATGGTTGTTACCTGGTACGCATTGCCTCCGGTTACCTATACCATTGATACAGCTGACGGCTGTACCCCGGTTGTAGTAAACTTTACCAATACAACCAATGCCGGACCAACAGCCACTTATGCATGGAACTTTGGCGATGGTGGAATAAGCACAGCGGAAAATCCTACGCATGCTTTCAGTGGCGGTGGTAGCTACACGGTAAGTGTGAATATTATTACGTCTGACGGTTGTTTGGTTGATACAGTTATCACAAACCAGATAACGGTTTACGATTATCCGCAACCGGCCTTTATCCATAACCCGAACCCAACCGATGTGTTCAATACCGAGATTACTTTCACAAACATGACAATTGGCGGGTTTACCTTTGACTGGGATTTTGGTGGACTGGGAACAAGTACTGTAATGAATCCTACCTTTACTTTCCCTGTTGATTCAGGTGGTGTGTACACCGTTTGTATGCATACGGTTAGTGCTGATGGTTGCGCTGCTTCCACCTGCCACGAAGTAATTGTAAACGATGTACTGCTTGTTTATTTGCCCAATACGTTTACTCCTGACGGTGATAACCTTAATGAAATATTCCTGCCGATAATGCAAGGATACAAACCTGAGACATTTGAATTTTACATTTTCAACCGTTGGGGAGAGGTGGTGTTCAAGACAACCGATCCTACACAGGGCTGGGATGGTACCCATAAGGGCATCAAGGCAAAGGAAGATACCTATGTTTGGAAAATACGTGTAAAACAAAAAGCCAACCAGGAGAAGAAAGAATACAGGGGGCATGTTAACCTGTTAAGGTAAAACAATCCCAAGCATTATAAAAAAGCCGCAGCTATGTTGCGGCTTTTTTATTTAATTTTGAGCCGTGTCGCTGAACAACTATATAAAAGGCTTTTTTGTTATAGCCTTTTGCATGCTGACTGCATTATCATGCAAAAAAGAGAGTAAAAAAACGGTAATTACAGGTTACGTTAAGGATTATTATTCGGGTTATCCGCTAAGCGGGGTTGAGGTTTATTTGCAGGAATCGGATCAAACATCCACTTCATTTGACCCCGTCAACCAGCGTACATATGCTTCGGTTATAACAGGCACCGATGGCAAATTCAGCTTTGAATTCCGCGCTTTAAAAGACAAGCAGTACGGCCTTGAATACCAAAAGCCGTCAGCATGCTACTTTGATAACGAATCACAGCAAATCATTCATACAGGTGAAAAAAATGAAATTGAAAAAAAATTGCATTCGTACGGTACCCTTTATCTGCATTTTCAAAACACAACCCCGTATGATAGCCTTGATCATATTTGTTATGCGTATAATCCGGCTGCAACAACCTGCATGAATACCGGTTATACCGGCACCGCAGTGAATGTTACCGAAACGTTGCAATTAAATTTATACGATAAGGTTTATTTCAAAAGTTTTATAACCAAAAACGGAATAACTACAACGCGCCTTGACTCCATAACGTTTACGGTTACCTGTTCATCGGCAACCCTTGACATATTGTATTAAAAAAGGCGCAGTGAGCGCGCCTTCGAATATGAGGTTTTTTATTTCCAAAATTCTTCCAGGAATTTTGTGGTAAAATTACCTTTTCTGAAGTTTTCATTTTTCATGAGCGCCTGGTGAAACGGTATGGTGGTTTTCACACCTTCTATTATGTATTCGCTCAGGGCACGTTCCATTTTGGTTATGGCTTCTTCACGCGTTTGGGCAACCGTTATAAGTTTCCCGATCATGGAATCGTAATTTGGTGGAATAACATACCCGGCATAGACATGTGTGTCAATGCGTATGCCATGCCCGCCCGGTGAATGATAGTTGGTGATTTTTCCAGGGTTTGGTATAAAATTTTTAAAAGGGTCTTCGGCATTAATGCGGCACTGTATGGCATGTAAACGCGGCTCGTAATTGTTACCCGATATTTTTTCACCGGCTGCAATTTTTATTTGTTCTTTGATCAGGTCATAATCAATTACCTCTTCGGTAATGGTATGTTCAACCTGTATGCGGGTATTCATTTCCATGAAGTAGAAATTGCGGTGCTTGTCAACCAGGAACTCAACTGTTCCCACGCCTTCATATTTGATGGCTTTGCATGCTTTAATGGCAGCTTCTCCCATTTTTTTGCGAAGTTCGGGCGTCATAAAAGGCGAAGGGGTTTCTTCAACCAGTTTCTGGTGCCTGCGTTGTATGGAACAATCACGTTCTGAAAGGTGACACGCTTTGCCGTACTGATCACCGGCAACCTGTATTTCAATATGCCGGGGCTCTTCAATGTATTTTTCCATATAAAGGCCATCGTTGCCAAAGGCAGCACTGGCTTCAGCTTTTGCCGAGTCCCAGGCCGCTTCCAGATCATCTTCCTTCCAAACAATGCGCATACCTTTGCCGCCACCACCGGCTGTTGCTTTTATAATAACGGGATAACCCATTTTTTTTGCCGTTTTTTTGGCATCATTCAGGTCTTTTAATAAACCTTCACTGCCCGGTATGCAGGGTACACCTGCTTTTTTCATGGTGTCTTTTGCGTTGGATTTATCACCCATTGCATCAATTTGATCAGCTGTTGCACCAATAAATTTGATTTTATGTTCGGCACAAATTTTTGAAAACTTGGAATTTTCGCTCAGGAAACCGTATCCCGGGTGTATGGCATCGGCATTGGTAATTTCAGCAGCAGCAATGATGCGGCTCATATTGAGGTATGAGTCCTTGCTTGCAGGCGGGCCAATGCAAACGGCCTCATCGGCAAACCGTACATGAAGGCTGTCTTTGTCGGCCGTTGAGTAAACGGCCACAGTTTTAATGTTCATTTCCTTACAGGTGCGTATAATGCGCAAGGCAATTTCGCCCCGGTTGGCTATAAGAATTTTATTAAACATTTTTTTGGTTGGTTTCCCCTGTGCGGGTTTTCCTTTTCGTTTAAACATGGTTAATGATTAACGGGTTGAGTACATACGTAATTTTAAGCCGGTTCAACAAGGAACAACGGCTGATCGTATTCAACTGGTGATGCATCGTCAACCAGTACCTTAACGATTTTTCCGGCAACTTCGGCCTCAATTTCGTTAAAAAGTTTCATGGCTTCAATGATGCAAATGGTATCACCTTTTTTAATGGTGTCACCCACGTTTACAAATAAAGGCTTATCAGGGCCCGGCTGACGGTAAAATGTACCGATCATTGGTGATTTAATGGTAATGTATTTTGATTCATCATTAACCGCGGCAGGTGTTTTAGGCGTTTCGGCCTGGGTAGCCGGAGCCACGGGTGTTACAGCAGGCTGGGCAATCATGGGTTGGGCAACCGGAGCTGTTGCCTGTATAATTTGCTGAACCGGAGCTTGTTTTTTGTTATCGGTTTTGATGATGATTTTAAAATCTTTTTGTTCGATTTCAACTTCAGATACGCCCGATTTTGAAACGAATTTAATAAGATCCTGGATCTCGTTTAAGTTCATAATTATTTATTTAAGGTTGTTTGGAATCATAAGCCCATTTCAGGAAAACAGATCCCCAGGTAAACCCGCCTCCAAAAGCGGAAATTACAAGGTTATCACCCTTGCGCAGTTTATTTTCCCATTCCCATAAAAGCAGTGGAATGGTACCCGCGGTTGTATTCCCGAATTTTTCAATATTAATCATTACTTTGTCCTTACTAATACCCATGCGTTCCGATGTGGCATCAATAATGCGCAGGTTGGCCTGGTGGGGTACAAGCCATGCTATATCTTCGGCTTTAAGGTTGTTGCGTTCCATTATTTTTGCGCTTACATCGGCCATGTTGGTAACAGCAAATTTGTAAACCGTTTTACCGTCCTGTTTCACATAATGCAGTTTTTCATCAACCGTTTTATGCGATGCCGGCATTAACGAGCCCCCCGCAGGCTGACACAAATAATTTCTGCCTGAACCATCAGCATGCAAAACAAAATCAATAACACCCAGACCTTCGGTATTGGGTTCCAGTAAAACAGCGCCACCACCATCGCCAAAAATTACGCAGGTTGTGCGGTCTTCCATGTTTAGCATGCTGCTCATTTTATCAACGCCCACTACCACTACTTTTTTATACCTTCCGGTTTCAATAAATTGTGCACCCGTGGCCAAGCCATAAATAAACGCGCTGCACGCAGCTGATAAATCATAACCCCATGCATTTTTTGCACCTATTTTATCGCAAATAACATTGGATGTTGAAGGAAAAACATAATCACCGGTAATGGTACCACAAATAAGCAAATCAATCTCCTTGGGATCCATGCCACGTTTTTTGCATAGTTCCTTTACGGCCGGAACTGCTATGTCTGACGCGCCAAGGTTTTCACCTTTTAAAAAACGCCTTTCCACAATGCCTGTGCGCGTACGTATCCATTCATCAGTGGTGTCAACTACTTTGGAAAGGTCGTGGTTGGTTACCACATTATCGGGAACGAAGCCGCCAACGGCCGTTATGGCTGCAGTAATTTTACTCATTCGCTGTGGCTACTTTTGATAAAACTTCTGCAATCTTTTCAGGGATGCGGGCTTCAGCCACCTGCAGCGAATGTACAATCATGTTTTTGATGGCAATGGCATTTGAAATACCATGGCCAATCATTACGGTCCCGTTTATTCCCAAAATGGGTGTACCGCCATATAATTCGTAATTGAAACGGTCAAAATATTCGTCTTTAATACCGCGTTTTTTCAAAAGGTAATAGGTCGATTCAGCTTGTTTAAGCACAACATTACCGGTAAAACCATCGGTCACAATTACATCGGCCTTGTCATTAAAAAAATCGCGGCCTTCAACATTGCCAATGAAATTAAAATCTTTCGATCCTTTCATCAATTTGTGGGTAGCAATGGTTATGAGGTTCCCTTTTTCTTCTTCTTCGCCTATTGAAAGCAATCCAACCTTTGGGTTTGGCTTTTTATGAATGTGGGCGTAATAAATGGAACCGAGCATGGCATACTGGTACAATATTTCAGGCTTACAATCAGGGTTTGTTCCAACATCCATTAAAATGCCAATTGACCCGTCAAGTTTTGGAAGGGCCGAAGTGATACACGGGCGTTGTATGCCAGGTATGCAATTGACGCTGAACATAGCGCCAACCATCATGGCACCGGTATTGCCTGCGCTTGAAAATGCGCTGATTTTTCCCTGTTTTAACAAATTAAACCCAACGGCAATGCTGGAATTCGGTTTTGAAGCAAGGGCTTTGGTTGGATGATCGTTGTAGGAGATTATTTCAGGGGCGTGTACAATTTCTACCCTGGAAGGATCAAAACTGTGGCGATTTAATTCTGCAAGAATGGTTTCTTCATCGCCAATAAGTGTCATTGTTACACCTGCAGGAAGTTGGGAGTAAGCCAGAACAGCACCTTCAACGGTTACGGCCGGGGCCTTATCGCCACCAAGTATATCAATTCCTAACTTCATGCAAAAATAACAAGGCGCCTGCCCCCAATTGCTACCGGAGACGGGCACCAAATATAAAAGTTATTTGCTATGATTAAGCAGCAACTTGTTTTTCGGCCACTACTTTACCCTTATAGTATAATTTACCTTCGTGCCAATATGCACGGTGGCGCAAATGGGTCTCGCCAGTAGCTGGGCAAACCGATAAAGTTGACGCAACTGCTTTGTAATGCGTTCTTCTTTTGTCTCTCCGGGTTTTGGAGTGTTTGCGTTTAGGATTTGGCATAACTCAAAATTTAATCGTTAGTTGTTATTTTTTATCTTTAAATTTCAATTGTTTGAGTGCTTCCCAACGAGGGTCAACCGAGTCTGATTTACCCAGGTCCTCTTTCGAAAACAGTTTTATTTTTTTTAATGCTTCAGGATTGCATTTTCCGTCAGCATGATTGCGCTTGTAAGGTAAGGCAAGGCTAATGGTTTCATAAACCGGCTGGGCCACGTTAATTTCATGGTCCTTGAAACTGAGGTATATCACATCCTCATCGCTGTTTTCATCCTGTTCACTGGCAAACTTCACCACAACCGATTCCCGGCCTTCAATCAGTAATTCAAAATCATCACCGCATCGGTCACAAGGTATTATAACTGTGCCTGAGACCTTTATGTTAAGCACCAGGAGCACTGATTTTTTGTCCAGTTCAAGGTTTACCTTCAGGTTCCCCTGGGTTATTTCACTGTTTTCAAAACACGCAAAGAACTCCTTATTTACCTCAAAATCAAAGTGATGTATTCCATTCTTGAGTCCCGAAAACGGTATTATAAATTCGTCCAGCACTTTCACGACCTTAAATTTTAGGGGACGCAAAGGTATAAAAAAAAGCGTTCGCCCTTCAAGAATAATAATTCGGAAAGTGCAAATAAAGCCCAAAAATTAGAGCATATTTGCAAAAAAATCATTTATGCGGTTTACCCGCCCTTTTGAAATAGGGCTATTAGCTTCCTCAACCGTTTTTTTCTGCCTGGTTGTGCTTCTGATTCCGCTTAAACTAACCGATTTTGTTGGTATTTCATGGGGCCTTATTTTCCTTACCGCACTGGCGGTTGCCGGAACGTGTTTTTTTGTAGTGAACTGGAGCGTGAATAGGTTTTTGTACGGTAAAGTAAAATTGATTTACAAAACCATTCTTTCACAAAAATTAAGGCGCGATACGAAAAAGAACATTAGCGTAAACCCGCGTTTGCTTGATGAAGTGCATGACCGGGTTGAAGACTGGGTTGAAACAAACAATTCGGAAATTGAAAAGCTGAAGGAGCAGGAAGCATTCAGGCGCGAATTTTTAGGAAACCTGGCACACGAATTGAAAACACCCATTTTCAGTATACAGGGATATATTCTTACGCTGCTTGAAGGCGGTCTTGAAGACCCCTCGGTTAACAGGGTTTTTTTGGAAAGGGCCGCCAGTGGGGTTGATCGCATAACCGCTATTTTGCAGGACCTTGACGAAATTACACGTCTTGAGTCAGGGCGTGTTGAACTAAACCTGCGCAAAATAAACATTGTTGACTTGGCCCGGGAGTGCATGGAAAACCTGGAGATGCGCGCCCGTGAAAAAAACATTACGCTGCAGTTCAATCACAAATACGATAAACCCATTTTTGTTAGGTGTGACAAGGAAAAAACGTTACAGGTACTTAACAATTTGCTGGTGAATTCAATCAATTACGGAAAAGAAGGAGGTAAAAGCGATGTGCGTTTTTTTGACATGGAGGATAAAATCTTAATTGAAGTTGCTGATAACGGTTTGGGTATGGCGCAGGAACATTTACCGCGTATTTTTGAACGGTTTTACCGTGTTGAAAAAAGCCGGGCCCGCAACGCGGGGGGCTCAGGCCTTGGGCTGGCCATTGTGAAGCATATTATTGAGGCTCACAAACAAACCATTAACGTTAGAAGCACCGTTGACGTTGGAACCACCTTTACATTTACCCTTGATAAAGCCAAATAACCATTTATCGTAATTTAAACGGTAAAGGAATTTAATTTTGTTAATTAGCAACCACAACATCATTGCCATGAAAAAAAATTTACTCGCTGCCGCAGCTTTTTTGGCTGTTATTAACGTTAGTTCGCAAACCGTTATAACCGAAAAATGCGCCACCATGCCGTCACTGGACTACAGGATGAAAAACAACTCCACATTGAAAAAAGCCTGGGACGAAAATCATGCTTCCAAAAAGCAAATGCGCAGCACCGGCACATATGATACCACCGGTTATGTGGTAATTCCGGTTGTTTTTCACGTAGTTTACAATCCTTCAACGCCCGCGCAAAACATTGACGATTCGCTTATTTTTTCACAGATGGCTGTATTGAATGAAGACTATACCAAAACCCATCCATACGTATCGTCAACCCTGGCGGTTTTTGATTCCATTAGCGCAGTTACAGGAATTAAATTTTGCCTTGCAACCGTTGACCCGATGGGTAACCCTACCACGGGTATCGAGCGCATTTCATCAACAACAAGTCATTTGCTAACCCCGCTTACCAACAGCGTAAAATCGGCATCAGCGGGAGGGGCCGACCCCTGGCCAAGCAGTAAATATTTAAATATATGGACCTGTGAAATGGCCTTTGGAGCTGTGTTGGGTTATGCCCAGTTCCCGGGCGATGATCCCCTGACCGATGGCGTGGTTTTGCATTGGAATTATGTTGGCGAAAAAATTGGCGCCTCAACCGCGCCCAACAACCTGGGCCGCACGTTGACGCATGAGGGCGGGCATTGGCTGGGCATGCGCCATGTTTGGGGAGACGGGGACTGCAACGCTGATGACGGTATTTGGGACACACCCGACTCTGATGCAGCCAGCGCACAGGATTGCGATACCACCCGCAACATATGCAACGAGGCCACTAATGGTAATATGTTTTGGGGCGGGTATGACCCTGTTGACAACGTACAAAACTACATGGACTATTCGGCTGATGCGTGTATGACCATGTTTACCCGCCAACAGGTAAACCGCATGTGGTATAATATACTTGAACACCGCGACAGCCTGTTTTATTCTGACGGCTGCGGCACGCCCGCACTCAACGGTTATGTTATTACACAAAACATTTCCTGTCCTTCGTCATGCGATGGTGTGGCAACAGTTGTGCCTGTTGTGGGAACTGCGCCTTTTCAGTTTTTATGGAACGATGCCCTTGCACAAACCAACGATACGGCCACCGGCTTATGCCACGGCACGTATACGGTGCGCGTAATTGATGCCGATAACGATACAATTTGGATCAACGCGTTTGTGAATACGCATACAACCATGTTTGCCAATGCAACCGTTACCAACGCTACTGTTTGCGGCCAGTATGGGACTATTGTGGCCAATGGAATGGGAGGAATGCCGCCTTATACCTATACGCTGGATACGGTTTCGCAGTCATCCAACGTATTTTCAAATTTACCTGTAGGGTCCTACTATCTTTCAGTAATGGACAGTTGCGGAACCACGTTTGACCAAACGGTAATGATTGATTCGGTGGAATTATCGGCTACCGCTGTGATAACAAACGATGGTTGCGGAAACTGCGGTGCTATAAATGTGAATGCAACAGGAGGTAACGGAGGATACACTTACGCACTTGATACCCTGGCGCCTCAACCGGGTGATGTTTTTAGCGGGCTTGCGGCAGGCAACTATACGGTAACGGTGTATGACACATGCGGCAATACAGAAGTCCTTACGGTTGTTGTTGCCAATACAATTGGTATTGCCGAATGGAGCCACTCAAAATCGTTGCGTGTTTATCCGAACCCTGTAACAAATACCCTTAACCTTGAGTTGGAAGGAGACCGTTTTGAGGGTATTGAATCGGTGACGTTGCTCAATGAAATGGGCCAGTGTTTGCGCGTTTTACAGGCGCAATTGAATGGAAAAACCTGTTCGCTGGAGGTAAATGACCTGCCTGATGGAATGTATATTGTTAAAGTACAGTCTGTTACAGGAAATTTTGTCTTGGGTAAATTTATAAAATCAGAACAATAAAAACGGGTTTAGGTTCCCGTTGTTTATTTGAATATTTCTTATCTTTCCTGTAAGCGTAGATAGGCGGATTCGCTATGTGATTTTGCGTTTTTTATTTGAAAAACGGGTTCAGGCTTTCACGGTTAACAGTAAATTATTCAATGTAAAATGGGTAAAATTATCTTTTCGTTGGGATTATGGCTGTGCGCTTTTTTTGCGTGTTCGCAAAATGTGGGCGTAAACAGTTCAGGGGCGGTTCCCGATCCTACGGCCATGCTTGATGTTTCGGCAACCGACAAGGGATTGCTTATACCACGTGTGGCGCTTACAAGCAATACCGATGTTGCAACAATACCATCACCTGCAGTAAGTTTAATGGTTTACAACACTGCAACGGCAGGGGTTGCGCCAAATGATGTAGTACCCGGCTATTATTATTGGAACGGCACCAATTGGATAAATATGGGCACTACCGGGCAAAGTTCCACTTCGTATTTTTCAACCAATGGCGTAACCATAACGCCCACAACCGGTTTTACATATATTCCGGGTTATCCGGTTACCATAACCGTACCTTCTAATTGCAATGTGTTGATAAGTGGCGACTGCGGTGTGCAAACTACAGCGGGCACCACGGGTTATTCCATTAATGATTTGGTCATATTGATAGATGGTGCTTTTGTAAGCGATGCGTTTTACCAGCGAATTTGCGTCCATAACACCAGCGGAATCACGGGCCTCATGTCATATGCTTCAATGAGTCAGGCCATGACACTTACACCGGGAACGCATACCATTGGTTTTGCTGCCGCGGGAGTGGGAGCGGGTTTTGGATCAAATACAAACGTAGGTGGTAATTCCAGTTCGG
>DASPJQ010000536.1:0-1174 GCA_035628535.1 Flavobacteriales bacterium
TTGGAGAGAGAATTCACAATAAAGAAATTATCTCATCATCCTGTGCAAATATTGGAGGCATTTACCTTGATCAGGGCAACTATGAACTGGCTGAAAAGTATTTTACATCGGCAGTAAGTACAAAAAAAGAAATGAATGATCTTTTTGGAATTGCCAGTTGTTACATAAGCCTGGGCATTGTTCAGCAGTCCAAAAATAATTTCGAACGGGCGCTTCACTTTTTTAACGATGCCCTTGCGATTGAACGAAAAATCCAATATAAAAAAGGTGAAGGTACAGTGCTCAGCAATATTGGCAATATTTATTCAAAGGAAGGTGAATATGAAAAGTCAATTGAAAACCATAAGGCCTCTTTGCAAATCGGCAATGAAATTGATGATGCCGAAATAAAAGGTGCGGCCTTTAAAAACCTGGGAGGTATTTATTTTAAATTAGAAAAATACGCTGAGGCAAGGAACTATTTTGAAAAAGCCTGGCAACAGGGTCAGTCAATTCACTTTAAGCCCATGCTTCTTGATGCGGCCTACGGGCTGGCTCGGGTCGATTCGGCTTTGGGCAGGTTTGAAAGCGCCTTTAAACATCAGCAATTGTATTACCAGTACAGTGACAGCCTGGACAACGAAGAAACGCGTAAAAAGACCATAGAGACGCAAATGATGTATGATTTTGAAAAAAAGGAGGCCGTTTCAAGGGAGGAACGCAAACTGGAGATAAAAAACCAGAAGGTACTGGCAAACGAACGGGACAGGAAACAGCGCATTGTTATGCAATTTGCCGGAATAGGTTTGTTATTGGTTGCCGTGCTGGCGTTTTTTGTTTATCGCGGGTATAGGTCGAAACAAAAGGCAAACGTGCTCATGGATGCCAAAAACAACCTGATTGAAAAACAAAAACTGGAAGTTGAAGATCAAAACAGGAAAATAACCGACAGCATCAGTTATGCCAAACGCATTCAGCAAGCCATTTTACCGTCACACCTGGAAATACAGCAAGCCCTACCCGACTCTTTTGTTTTTTTCAAACCAAAGGACATAGTGAGTGGTGATTTTTATTGGAGTTCGGTCAAAGATGGAAAACTTATTTTTGCTGTGGCCGATTGTACAGGGCATGGGGTACCCGGTGCATTCATGAGCATGATCGGAAACACCCTGCTGAACGGGATTGTAAATGAAAA
>DASPJQ010000537.1:0-1098 GCA_035628535.1 Flavobacteriales bacterium
GCGCTTTAACAAAAGCCGAGCCGATAACCTGGTGCATGTCGTAATAGCGGTATTCCGCCAGTCTTCCGCCAAATAAAACGTTTTGCTCCTGCTCTGCCAGCACCTGGTATTGTTTAAAGCGTTTGGTATTGGCTTCATCGTTTACAGGGTAATAAGGTTCTTTACCTCTTTGCCAATGATCGGGATATTCGTAAGTAATAACAGTATGGGGCTGCTTGCCGAACTCGAAATGCTTATGCTCGATAATTCGCGTGAACGGAATGTCCGCTTCAGTGTAGTTTACCACCGCATTGCCCTGATAGTTCGGTGTTTCAAGAACTTTGTGTTCAAATCGCAGACTGCGGTACTCCAGTTCGCCGAAGCAATAATTATAATATTCATCCAGCGGGCCGGTATAAACAATTTTTTCGGCCACGTTCGTAAAGTAATCCTTATCGGAAAAAAAATCTGCATTCAGCCGCACATCGCAACCAGCTAATAATTTTTCGGTAATGGCATTATAACCACCGTTGGGAATGCCCTGGTATTTGTCATTGAAATAATTATTGTCGTAGGTAAATCGTACCGGGAGGCGTTTAATGATAAAGGCGGGCAGTTCAGTTGCTTTTCTTCCCCACTGCTTTTCCGTATACCCCTTGATCAATTTTTCATAAATATCGGTACCCACCAGCATGAGCGCCTGTTCTTCCAGGTTCTTTGGTTCTTTTATATTCAGTGAAGCAATTTGCTCCTGAATTTTTCTCTGTGCTTCTTCTGGTGTTACCACGCCCCATAATTGATAAAAGGTGTTCATGTTAAAAGGCAGGTTATACAATTTGCCTTTGTACATGGCAAGAGGGCTGTTGGTATACCGGTTAAATTCGACAAAGCTGTTGACAAAGTCCCAAATGGGTTTGTCGTTGGTATGAAAAATATGAGCGCCGTACACATGTACATTAATGCCACCGTTGTTTTCGCAATATGTATTGCCACCTATGTGGTTTCGTTTGTCGATAACGAGGCATTTTTTACCTATTTTTTGAGCAAGATGGGCAAAGGTAGCGCCAAACAATCCGGCGCCGACAACTACATAATCGTATTCTTTCATTTAGTAATAGG
>DASPJQ010000538.1:0-7512 GCA_035628535.1 Flavobacteriales bacterium
AACCACATTATTTTTGATAAACGGTATGGTTAAGCGGTACAAAAAGGTTAATTTTAACCCAAACAGGTGAATATATTTCTATGAAACAATTTTTCTTACTTGCACTGGCAGGGCTAGTTGCTTTCAACATTAAGGCCCAGGGCCCTGAAAAAACGCACGTTGATCCCGGTCATTTGACATGCGGTGCCAACCAGTACTGGATTGATTACTGCAAAAAAAACGGTTTGGATTTTAAACACAATTACCTTACCGCAGCAGACGAAGCTTTTACCAATGAGTTTTTAAGCAATTATGAATCATACGTGAGTGCCCATGGTCGTGCCACATATATAATTCCCATTGTTTTTCACGTGGTGCATTTGGGCGGGGTTGAAAACATAAGCGATGCGCAAATACACGATGCCGTTAAACGACTGAACGAAGATTTCAGCATGACAAATCCTGATACGGGCGATGTTGTTGCCGCCTTTAAACCCATTATGGCCAATGTGGGCTTTGAATTCAGACTGGCCCAAAAGGACGCGCTGGGCAATTGTGTAAATGGAATTACCCGTACGTATTCAGCTACCACCGATGTGGGTGATAATAGTACAACCGATGCCGTAAACAAGAATTTGAACGGAAGCACCAGCACGGCTGCTATACGTTACCCGCGCAGCATGTACCTCAACATTTGGGTAGTGCGTTATGCACAAGGGGCTGCAGGTTATACAACAAAGCCCGCATACGCTGCATGGACCCCGAAATACGATGGTATTTATATATTGCACAATTACACGGGTTCGATTGGTACCAGCAGCGAATCGCATGCCCACGTGTTAAGCCACGAAGTAGGCCACTGGTTCAACCTGAGCCATTGCTGGGGCGACAGTAACAATCCTGGTTGTGATGGTACAATGATGAGTCCACCCTGCAACGGTGACGATAACTGCACCGATGATGATGCTGTAAGCGATACACCCAACACCATTGGCTGGACAAGCTGTAATTTAAGTGGGGCAACGTGCGGTTCGGCATTGGACAATGTGCAAAACTTCATGGAATATTCCTATTGCTGCCGCATGTTTACCGAAGGTCAAAAAACGCGCATGATTGCAGCTGCCAACTCATCAACAGCAAGCCGCAACAACCTGTGGAAAGCCACTAACCTGGCTGCAACCGGAACTGATGGTACCAATACATTGTGTGAAGCCAATTTCATGGCCGATGCTACGGTTATTTGCGCAGGTGACTCGGTACAGTTTACCGACTTAACGTACAACGGTGCCACGCAATGGAACTGGAATTTTGGAACAGCCGGCACCTCAACGCAGCAAAACCCAATGGTGACCTTTAATACTCCGGGGCAATACACCGTTACACTTGATGCCGGAAACGGAACCACAACGCTGAATGAAACAAAAACGCAATACATTACTGTGTTGGATCCGGTTGGCGACTGGCCGTTTGATTACGAAGGTTTCGAGGGGATTACATCAATTCCCGATACCGACTGGTTTATTTATAACAGCGATGGTCAGCAAAAATGGGAAATCCAAAGCGGTTTTGGTTCATCGGGAACAAAATGCATCAAGCTGAATAATTTCGCCTTTAACAATGAAGATGGCAAGGACCACCTGTTATCGGAAACGTACAACATGTCAGGTGCAACATCCATCCACATTTCGTTTAAATACGCTTACAAGCAACGCACCAGTGGTGATGTTGAAAAACTCAAACTTTCGGTAACCAACAATTGCGGGTTGAGCTGGAGCGTACGCAAGCAGGTTAACGGTTCGGCCATTTCAAGCGCAGTGCAAACCACTTCGTATGACGCTCCCGTTGCGTCTGACTGGCAATTGTTTGATGTGACCAGTGTGCCGGCCACGTTTTATACCGAAGGATTCAGGTTCCGCATTGAGTTTGAAAGCGACTATGGTAACAACATTTACATTGATGATATTAACGTTGACATTACCGTAGGTACCGATGACGTTTTACCGAACGGTGTTGCATTCAACGTGTTTCCTAACCCTGCCAATGAACAGGCCACTATTTCGTATGAATTGCCCATAGCGCAAAACATTGAAATTACCGTGAGCGATGTATTGGGTAAAGTTGTGCAGGTGGTTGACAAAGCGGCAAAAACCGCAGGCGAACACAGGGCTACTATCAACACCGGAACCTTTGCTTCCAAAGGAATTTACTTTGTGACCCTTAACAGCAACGGCATTAGCCGCACGCAGAAGATAATGGTAGAGTAGCCTGTTAATATAAGAAACGTTCATAGCTGACAATTGGCCGGCCCTTTTCTATGGCTGCCATTTCATATGAATACATAAGTCTTGAATTCGGGCGCAAAAACCTGCAGCCGGTAACCGAACAAGAATATGAATTGCTTAATCAGGATATCGATGCATTTATGGATGCCTTTTTTGGAAGCTGCTCATGAAAATGGTCACGCAAAAAAAATCCGCATGCATTTGACGTGAAACTGTTTTTAATGTTGTTGGTTGCGGGCATGGTAATTTATTTGATTTCTGCACTTATTTCATACCTGGGCTATCCCAATGCGGGAGAAATTGTAAGTATATTTATCCTTATCCCCGCTCTTGCCATAATTTTTCAACCTTTTCAATATGTATTGTCCATGCAAAGATCGGAAAGCGCGAAAACTTCATATACAGAGGAAGCCAAAACCTATTACAATTTTCATCACGAAAAAATTTTAGAAAGCGCTAATTATACAGGGCACAAAATAATTATTGCAGCCACAACCGAAAAAGAATATTTAAAGTACATGTGGAATACCCTTTTTTGAGGTTTTATTCCTGACGGGGATAAAGCCAGGTAGCTACCAGGAATCAGTTGCTAAATTGTTCGCTAAATCCTGTTTTGTATGCATTCGCAAACGCTGCGCTGAAAGTACTCAATTGACAATCGATTACAAACTCCAGTAAGTAAGGTTTTTGATTTTGCCGCGGTAAATGCCTTTAACATCAACCAATATAGGGTTTTTGCCCATCATGGCCCTGAAATGTTTTTCGTCAAGCTTCAGGTATTCCTTATGGTTAACAGCCACAATTACGGCATCGTATTTTGCGGTGACTTTTTTAATGAGCCCAAAACCGTACTCATGCTCCAGTTCCTTGCTGTCAGCATGCGGGTCAACCACATCAACCTTAACCGAAAACGATTTCAATTCTTTAACGATGTCGGCAATTTTTGAATTGCGCACATCGCTTACATCTTCTTTAAACGTAGCACCCATGAGCAATACTTTTGAAGTGGCTGGGTTTTTACCGAATGAAATGATTTTTTTTACCGTGTTTTTTGCCACGTAAAAGCCCATGCTGTCATTCACATACCTGCCCGAGTTGATGACGCGTGCATGGTAACCGAGTTTACCGGCTTTGTAGGTCAGGTAATACGGGTCAACGCCAATGCAGTGGCCGCCCACCAATCCGGGTGAAAATTTCAGGAAATTCCATTTGGTACCTGCAGCGTCAAGCACTTCAAACGTGTTAATGCCCATTTTATTGAATATGATGGACAACTCGTTCATGAGGGCAATGTTCACATCACGTTGCGTATTTTCAATGATTTTTGCGGCTTCAGCCACTTTAATGCTTGATGCCTTATGCACGCCCGGTTCAACAATAATTTCGTACACGTGTGAAATAATATCAAGGCTTTCCTTATCGCAACCTGAAACCACCTTCAGGATTTTGGTAATGGTGTGTTCCTTGTCGCCAGGATTAATACGCTCGGGGGAGTAACCCACCTTAAAATCTTTTTTGAATTTGAGTTTTGAGTGTTTTTCCAGTACAGGTATGCAGTCCTCCTCGGTACAACCTGGGTATACAGTTGATTCATACACTACATAGTCGCCTTTTTTCAAACACTTTCCTACGGTTTCAGACGCCATAATGAGCGGGGTCAAATCGGGCATGTTGTATTCATCAATGGGCGTAGGGACTGCTACAATGAAAAACCGCGCTTTTTTCAATACATCAAGCGAAGCGGTAAATGTAATGTCACATTTTTCAAAGTCTTTTTTTGACAATTCATTGCTGGGATCAATCCCTTTTTTCATCATATCAACACGGGCCTGGTTAATATCAAACCCAATAACTTTTACCTTGCGTGCAAAGGCAAGGGCTATGGGAAGGCCAACATATCCCAGGCCAATTACAGCCACAGGCGCTTTCTTTTCTAAAATCTCCTTAATCATGTGAATTACGTTAAGCGGGGGCACAAAAATAAAATAGAATTCGGAACCAGGGCCTTTTTTCGTCAGCTAAAACGCTGTTTGCACCACACAGTTCAGGACTTACGGTCGGGCCTGCGGAAGGAGTAAATACGTTCAATGATATCAACCACTTTTAATCCCTCAAGTGCATTGGTTGTGATAGTTGATTTTCCTTTTAGCGTATCTATCACATTTTGAATTACATAATGGTGATTGTTGGCTGAACCTTTGTAGGCGCCATAATCATTGGCCGGGTTGGTTGGGGGCAGTTCGGGCATAACGTAATCCTTAATGTGGCAGTATTCCACTTTATCCATGTACTGACCCCCTATTTTTATACTGCCATTACTGCCCACTACGGTAAGACTGCTTTCAAGGTTGGTGTCCCATACGGCTGTGCTGTAATTGAGGCAGCCCATGCCACCGTTTACAAAGCGGAAATTGACCATACCGCTGTCTTCAAACTCGGTAAGGTTGCTGTGTTTATAATCGCCAAACTTGGCTTGTATATCGGTAATATCGCCAAAAACCCAATAAAGTATGTCAATGAAATGTGAAAACTGGGTGAACAGGGTCCCGCCATCCAGTTCCTGGTTGCCTTTCCAGTTACCCGGTTTGTAATAGCGTTCATCGCGGTTCCAGTAGCAATTGAGCTGTACCATGTAAACATCGCCTATGATTTTTTGAGACACTATTTTTTTCAACCATTCTGACGGAGGCGAAAACCGGTTTTGCATGACACAAAATATTTGTTTTTGCTTGTGCAGGGCTTTATACAAAAGTTGTTCGCAGTCATGAAGGTGCAACGCCATGGGTTTTTCAAGCACCACATGTTTTGACGCATCAAGGGCTAAAAGTGCCTGCGAAGCGTGCAACCCGTTGGGTGTACAAATATTCACCACGTCAATCTCGGGATGTTTTGCCAGCATTTCGGCCGCATCGGCATAAAAAGGCTCGGTAGCGGTAAGGCCCAGTTCGGCTTTTGGTTTTACATCACAAATGGCCACCAGTTCGCAATCACTGTTCCTGCGAACCATTTCGGCATGCCGCTTACCAATATGCCCTTGTCCTATAACACCGAATTTTATTTTTTCGCCCATGTTTTAAATTAACAATGCAAATATAGAATTTTAGGCATTGCCACGCTGTTACAGCCAAAATAGCCTAACGTGTTGATAAACTAATTTTACCGTGGTCAATTCATTTGGCATATTTGTGTAACAAGTTTTAACGAACAGCTTAAACACTTAAGCGCACTTTTAGGACACTTAAAAAAATTAATTGTTCATTTTGATGCAGGCTCATGTGACCTTAAGTGGCCTTACGTGTTTAACTAATATAACATTATTCACATGGATATTTTACTCTTAGGATCGGGTGGCCGGGAATGTGCCCTGGCATGGAAAATTTCACAAAGCACCATTCTCAACAAGTTGTACATAGCACCGGGCAATGCAGGTACTGATAAGTACGGCACCAATGTTGACCTGAAACCAACCGATTTTAAAGGGATAAAAAAATTTGTGGTGGAAAATAAAATAGGCTTGGTTGTGGTTGGCCCCGAAGATCCGCTTGTACTGGGCATACAGGATTTTTTTGCCGCTGATAAGGACTTAAAAAGTATACCGGTAATTGGACCCAATAAAGCCGGGGCGCAACTTGAAGGCAGCAAACAATTTTCCAAAGCGTTTATGCAGCGCCATGCCATTCCAACAGCTAAATACAAGTCATTTACAGCCGAGGAATATGATGCCGCCTGCGATTATTTGAAAACGCTCAAGGCGCCTTATGTGATAAAGGCCGATGGACTCGCAGCCGGTAAAGGCGTGGTAATTGTTGACAAGCTTGACGATGCCAAAAAAGAACTTGCGGCCATGCTCAAAGACAAAAAATTTGGGGCCGCCAGCGAAAAAGTGGTGATTGAAGAATTTTTAAAAGGCGTAGAGGTTTCGGTTTTTATTATTACTGATGGAAAATCCTATAAGTTATTGCCCGAGGCAAAAGATTATAAACGCGTGGGTGAAGGTGATACCGGCCTTAACACCGGTGGCATGGGAGCCATTTCGCCTGTACCGTTTGCCGATGCCGAGTTCATGGACAAGGTTGACAACCGCATTATTATTCCCACAATAAAAGGATTACAGTCAGAAGGGATCGAATACAAGGGTTTTATATTTTTCGGTCTCATTAACGTAAAAGGCGAACCTTACGTAATTGAATACAACTGCCGCATGGGCGACCCCGAAACCGAAGTGGTTATGCCGCGCCTGAAATCAGACCTGATTGATTTGTTTGAAGGCGTTGCCACCGGTACATTATCAGAACGCGATATTGAAATTGACGAACGCAGTGCCGCCACCATTATGCTGGTAGCAGGCGGTTATCCCAACGACTATGACAAAGGCAAAAAAATTACGGGGATGGACCTGATCAATGATTCATTTTTGTTCCATGCTGGTACCACTCTTAAAAACGGTGAGGTGGTGACCAATGGAGGCCGCGTAATGGCCATTACATCCATTGCCAAAGACCTTGATACGGCTGTTTCACGTAGCGTATACAATGCCGACATTGTCAAATTTGACAAGAAATATTACCGCAGGGACATTGGGCAGGACATGTTGAAGTTGCTGGAGAAGGCGAATTAACGTTAGTTACCGTTAACTGTCATGACAAAGCGTAGCTTGTTATGATGCTGACAGCGTTGTTTTAAGTTGCGTTTGTCAACATTATTGGTTAACAGGGGGCGTTTTGATAAACAAACGTGTTAAAAGAGCATGGTGTCACTACCGCGTCAATCAAATTGCAAAGCGATTAAAATTATATGACGTCACAGTCGCTTGTTTTTCAAAATCGATGAGCGTCATGACAAATGTGGGGTACGAGCATTCAACCACCCGGTTAAAAAACAAATTATGAGGGAGTTAATCAGCGTTGTCAGCGTTTTAAAAAAAACACAATCCACATCAAATTGATTGTATCTTTGAGTCGTTAAGACAAAAAAAGCTGTTTTAATCTGTGGCTAAAAAACACAATCATATATCTTCTGCCAAAACTGTTTTTGACATTGAAGCCAAAGCTGTTTCTGAATTAAGCAAAAATCTTACGGCCGATTTTTCCAAATGCGTTGAGGCCATTTTAAAAGCCGATGCACGCGTAATAGTGGCCGGTATAGGTAAATCGGGCATAATTGGTAAAAAAATCAGCGCAACGCTGGCAAGCACGGGTACACCCTCCGTTTTTTTACATCCTACCGAGGCCTTTCATGGCGACCTGGGGAT
>DASPJQ010000539.1:0-2729 GCA_035628535.1 Flavobacteriales bacterium
GGTGGAATTAAATTTTGTGATGGCGGCCGTAACGGAAACCCCGCTGTAGGCGGTTGAATAAGCCCCGACCGTTGTGGGATAAGCGCCAAATGCAATGCTTCCTGAATATAAATTACCTGAATTGTCATACGTGGCTGTATAACCCCAATTATCACCAAGGGCACCGGTATACGTTGAAAAAACAAGTGTCGGGTCAATTACAAGATCAACCGATTTATCGTAGGCGCCTGTTTCAAAAAAAACACTGTTGCCAACTAATTTGAACCGGACGTCAACCGTATTGTTTTTTTCGCCTTGGTATGCTATAGGGGCTTTTTCTACTACTTCGCCCGTGCTTAACACAATGTGCAGGTCACCGTTTTTTAAAAACAACCTTTCAACCCCCTCATATTGTATATAAAGATCGTTAAGGTTGGCGCCAGGATGCACCAATACATCATATTTTAAATTCCCACTGCGCGTATAAAAACGGTAGTCAATTCCCTTTACAGCATTTGACACGTAAATTTCTTTTGAAATACCAGCCCGTGACACCCATTTGGCAGGATCATTTCCAAGGTAATAATTCGCATAGTCTTTTTCAGCAGCGTTACCACTGACCTGCGCCTGGCTGGTGTGAATGAATTTCATTTTATAGGCATGCTGCCGGATTTCTTCCGAACCGTTAAGGGCGATGTGACCGTGGCGGGCATGCTCGATTTTTTCAAGCGATTTGTGATGCATGAAATTAAACAGCATGCCGTCCTTTTCCACCCACAATTCGCCACCGTTAAGTTTGGCCATATGGCTCACATTGTTATTCCACTGGCCTTTGTTTTCAATGAACCTTGCATAGGCCGTGTTTTGCGATTGCTGCGACTGGAGGCGCATACCGGTAAAAGTTAGTGTGCAGGTAAGGAGTAAACGTATTTTCATGCAAAAAAATTAAAGCCTAAAATTTATGTAAAAAAAGGGACTTTTACGGCTTTTTTCATTTTAGTAAATAAAAAAGCATTAAAAGCCAGCAAGCATGTGAAAAGAAAAAAAGATCCGGCCTGTAAGCCGCGTTCTGTCGTGTTCTATCATTTATCTGTTCCGGGCGTCACCGACCGGATATAGCAGCCTACCCGTTAAGGTGTCACCCAAAAGGTGACCAAGGACGGGCAGCCCTTAACCCTTAACTTACATGGCCTTTCAGTACCTGAGGTTTACCATAACGCCTGTTACCAGGGCGCCTCGTGGGCTCTTACCCCGCGTTTTCACTATTTCCGTCCCGAACAAGTCCGGAAGGGTTACTTATTTTCTGTGGCACTTTCTGTCATACATGTTTTACAACGTATATGCCCACCCGTTAGGTGGCAGGTTGCCCTGTACTGCGCGGACTTTCCTCCTTATTCACCGAAGCAGGTATCAAATGGATCCATCCCGCGGTGAATAAAGCGATAGAATGAACCGGATCTGGTACAAAGATAGTAAAAATAGTTTTAAGATACAAGACATCAGACAGGAGGTCAACGCGGGCTGCCACCAGCTTTTCACTGCTTTTAATCAGGTCCGGGCCATACAGCCTACAACCTGATACCAACTATACAAACGTCATCGATTTGCTCCACATTGGCCCGCCAGGCCGAAAATTCGGTGTGCAGGCTTTGTTCGGCATTGGCATTTTCACGAATTATTTTAACCAAAAATTCCTTAAATGGCTTGTACATGTATTTTTTATTGGATTTTCCGCCAAACTGGTCGGCAAACCCGTCAGTAAACAAAATAATGTGATCGCCTTTTGAATAATTTATTTGCACCTGTTCAAAGGGTTTCATGTCATGGCTCAAGCCCACGGGCTGTTTGGTGGCTTTAAATTCCTCGAGGTTATTCCCTGAAATTTTATAAATGGGATTGTTGGCACCGGCATAGGTAAGTTTTCCCGCGTTGCGTTCAATTTTAAGCAGTGATATGTCCATACCGTCCTTATACTCGCCTTTATTTTCCTTGTGCAACGACTTAATAATACCGCTGCGCAAATTTTCAAGAATCTGGGCCGGCTCATGCGCTTTGTTACTCTCCACAATATCGTTAAGCAGGTTTATGCCCAGTACACTCATAAGGGCTCCAGGCACACCATGGCCGGTACAATCGCCACAGGCAATCCAGGTAACCTGGTCTTTTTGATGGAGCCAATAAAAATCGCCACTTACAATGTCCTTGGGATTAAAATACAAAAATGATCCGGGAAAAATTTCGCTGAGCACCTGTTTTGAGGGCAGCAAACCCGACTGTATACGCTGGGCATAATTGATGCTGTCAAGCATCTCTTTGTTTTTCTCTTCAATAATGGCGCTTTTTTCCGTTATTTCTTCCTGGTATTTGAGGTTTTCGTTTTTAAAAAAAAGAATGAGGATGCAAACCAGTACAAACAATACAAATAAATTGGCATATCCTACATTGTATCTCAAATTGTCAAACTCGGGGCCCATTTCAAGTATACCGTGGCGACCCCTCATATAAAACAGCAACCCGAAGAATAAGGCAATGGTTGCAACCCAAAAAAATTTAATCAATAATTTATTGTCATAAAAAATAACAACAATCATGCACATGATCAACAGGTAAAACTGCAAATTGGCATCCCAGCCATAAGCCAAAACGGCCCAGATGAAATAAACATATGCCATGAGAATATTCGCAGTAAAACCAAGCATATAACGCCTGCGTTTCAACAATGGAAAATTAATGGCCGCTGTTCCGTAAAA
>DASPJQ010000540.1:0-1090 GCA_035628535.1 Flavobacteriales bacterium
CTTCCTTTTTTCATTTACATTTTTTACATAAAAATAGTTTCATAACTTTTATTCCCAATTAAATTTTTGTTTTTTGACTTGAAAAACCTCATTTCTCTCTTGACTAAGATACAACATTAAGTATTTTTGATTAAAGTCAATTAGCTAATAAACAAGTATTAAACTTAGTAATTTTACTTCTATTCATTAGTCCATTGTTTCTAAACTTAAAGAGGGAGAATTATGAAACAAGTGCTACAAATTGCCGGGATTTTTTCCGGCATCTTAATTTTTTTTACGTCTTTAAATGCCCAGCAGCCCGGGTGGGTAACCCAGGTGAGCGGCACAACGAACAATCTTAATGCCCTGCATTTTATAAATTCAGCGACAGGGTATGCAGCAGGAAATTCCGGTACTATCTTAAAAACTACCAACGGAGGAACCAACTGGACGCTTCTCAGCAGCAATGTCCCCACACATTTATTTGGAATTTATTTTATCAGCGTTTCAACAGGGTTCGCGGTAGGTGATGTAGGTACGGTTTTAAAAACGACAAACGGAGGGAGCACATGGGTAACCCAGAACAGCGGGGTGCCTTACCACCTTGACGGCATTTACTTTTCAAACGCAAGCACGGGTGTTGTCTGCGGATGGTACGGTACAATTATCAGAACGACAAACGGCGGCAGCTCCTGGACCCAAATCGCCCTTAGCATTAACAACCGTGATCTGAACTCGCTTTGCTTTTACGATGCTAATAACGGTATCGCCGCAGGCTTAATGGGTACAATAATAAAAACATCTAACGGCGGCGTAAATTGGGTAACACAGACAAGCGGAGTTACTGTAAGCCTCGAATCTGCCTGTTACCTGAACAGCAGTACTGCAATTGCAGTTGGCGAATCGGGCAACATAAGAAAAACAACTAACGCCGGCGTGAGCTGGAACAACCAGAGCAGCGGAACGGGAAACGTTATTTCAGGCGTCCACTTTACGGATGCCAGTAACGGCGTATACGTGGCAGAGAACGGGGTTATTAGAAGAACCTCTAACGGGGGCACTTCCTGGATAGCACAAACCAGCAATACATCCAGCTGGCTTCACGGAGTCT
>DASPJQ010000541.1:0-7359 GCA_035628535.1 Flavobacteriales bacterium
TTGAACATGAGAAAGACATTTATACAATATTAAATGCGGCCGTCCGGCAAGCTTTGGGTAAGCATAACATGGTACCCAGCATTGATTTTAACCGCGAAAATGAAGTTGAGTTCAATTTGCTTCCCGAAAATGCTGCAATAAAACAACCGGGTATCACAGTTGATCCCAATTACAATCCGTTTAAACCATCAAATGGCAGTTCCGTTAAACCGGTAAAAACTGAATGGGAAAAAGGAAATTGGGTTGACCAGGGCCGGCTTATGCCAACGCAAAAGGACATTGAACCGCTGTTGCAGCAGGAGTTGTTGAAAAAAGACCAGTTCACCATTCCGGTATTTAAAATATTCGGCAAATACCTCATGGCTTCATTTGAAACCAAAGTGCTTACCATTCATATAAGGCGTGCCATTGAGCGGGTGTATTTTGAGTATTTGCAAAGCGGCCAGGTTAAAACCGGGAATTCGCAACAACTTCTGTTTCCCGAATCGCTGCAATTATCGCCTGTTAAATTTGCTTTGTACAGCGACCTTAAAAATGAATTGGTTTTTGCGGGTTTTGAGGTGGCGTATGCAGGGGAAAACACGTTGAACATAACCGGGGTGCCGGCCGTGTTGGGCGCTGAAGCGCAGGCCGCAGTGTTACTTGAGCAAATATTGGATGAAGCCGATAAATCAAATAACGGCTTGGCCATTAACGTAGTTGAAATCATCCAGCGTAAACTGGCTTACAATATTTCGTTAAACAAGGCAAAAAACATGAATGCAGGCGAACTGCAGGAACTGGTGGCTGACTTAATGCAAACCACCATGCCCACCCATACCCCCAGCGGCCTGCCGGTTTTTTACAGCATGGCATTGGATGAAATTGAAAAGCGATTAGGATAATGTTAAGAGATTTTTTTGCAAATATACCCGTAGTAGTCAAAAACCTTTTGCTCATAAACATCCTTATGTTTATTGCAACAGTGGTTTCAGAGCCCAACGGCAATTTTATGACGGCTAATTTCAGCGTCTTTTATTTTGATTCGCCTTTTTTTAAACCTTACCAGCTTGTAACACATATGTTCATGCACGGGTCCATTGCGCATGTTTTTTTCAACATGTTTGCTTTGGCCAGTTTCGGGTCTTTGCTTGAACGCATATGGGGGCCCAAGCGTTTTCTGATTTTTTATTTTGCTACCGGCCTTGGCGCTATTTTATTACACCAATTGGTCATGATGTATGAAGTGCATCACCTGACAGGGGCAGTGCAAGTATATGCCGATGGAAAATTACCCAATATTGAGCGCGTTTTTGAAATATACGGCACGCCTACCGTTGGCGCTTCGGGCGCTATTTACGGAATCATCATCGCATTTGGCATGTTGTTTCCAAATACCGAGCTTATGCTTATTTTTTTCCCGGTTCCAATTAAAGCAAAATACCTTGTGCCGTTTATGGTGCTGCTTGAATTATTCCTGGGTGTAAACAATTTCCAATGGGACAATATTGCGCATTTCGCCCACCTTGGAGGCGCATTGTTTGGTTTTATTCTTATCAAAATATGGCAACGCAACCGAAAAAATTTTTACTAATTTCATATTTCAAACCTTAAACTTTAAACTTCAAACCTCAAAGCTTTCTCCTTGTCAATCCAGGACGACATAAAACATCCCTTCAGGAGCGGAAATATGCTCTTGCAACTGATCATTGTAAACATTGCCATATTTCTTATCCTGAATGTATTCAGGCTGATATTTTTTTTCCAGGGATATACGGAAATCAACCTTGACATTGTTTTTTTCAAAAGAGTGTTGCAATGGGTTGCAATGCCCGAACGGTTTGATGAATTTATATACAAACCCTGGACTGTGTTTACCTACATGTTTATCCAGGTGGATGTTTTGCATGTGTTTTTCAATATGCTGATGCTTTTCCTGTTCGGGCGTTTAATGCAGCAGCTGATGGGAAACGGCCGCATACTGGCAATTTACATTTACGGAGGGCTGATGGGTGCTGTACTGACTATAATTTTTCACAGCACAATTCCGGTTTTGTATCTTAATTCGGGTCCGTTGTTAGGCGCTTCGGGTTCAGTCATGGCCATTGTGATTGCTACCATAACCTATGCGCCCAACATGCGTGTTATGCTGCTGTTGTTCGGTGAAATAAGGCTGATTTATCTTGGACTCATTTATGTGGTCATTGACCTTGTAGGTATTTCATATGCCGATGGCACAGGGCATATTTGTCATTTAGGAGGCGCTTTAATGGGATTTTTGTTTGTAAAAGCCATGCAAAATGGCCGTGACCTTTCACGTGCATTCAACAAAGGATTTTATGCACTAACCGGGTTGTTTAAAGCTAAAAAACCGCGCATGAAAGTGGTAAAAACCAGTGCAAGTGTCCGCACCGGTCATTTGCAGGCGGGTGCAGGCCAATCAAAAGCACAGGTACGCGAACGCATTGACGCAATTTTAGATAAGATTTCCAAAGGTGGATATGAAAGCCTTTCAAAAGAAGAAAAGGATTATTTGTATCGCTACGGGAAAGACGTGTAGCAACCATGTTTATTGTTAACCGCATTATTCTTTTCCTGAACTGGCTGGCCATTGGTTCACTCCTGGTAGCCTGCACCAGCCCATGGGTCAATCCCGAAACCTTCAGCATTCCGGCATTTTTCGGCCTGGCTTTCCCGTTTATTTTCCTGGCTAACGTTTTATGCCTCATATGGTGGTTTATTTTTAAAAAATTCAGGATGCTGTATTCCGGAATTGTACTTGCACTGAGTTTTTCGTACTGGAACCGCAGCTTTAATTTTTACGGAGATGGTTCCGAAGTGCCCCCGCACGCTGAATCATCAAAAATCATGACCTACAACGTGCGTCTTTTTGATTTATATAACTGGATTGACAACAATAAAACCAAACACAAAATCTTTGATTTTTTAAAGCGGGAAGAGGCCGATATTTATTGTTTCCAGGAGTTTTTCCACCAGGACCCGCCAAGCCCATTTGTAACGCGCGATACACTTACGCAATTTTTAAAGGCAAAGCATTATGTTGAAGCCTATACCCATAAGCTGATCCAACGCCAGCATTTCGGCCTGGCTATTTTTTCGGTATACCCCGTAATAGCCAGCGGTGACATTAAATTTGTAAACGATCCCAATAACAACGCGGTGTGGGCCGATTTAAAACGTAAAACCGACACCATTCGCGTTTACAACGTTCATTTGTCCTCGTTACGGTTTCAAAAGGGCGATTATGAGGCCTTCGGTCAGGAGCCCGGGCCAGGGCAAAAAAAGAAATCATCAAACGAACAGCGTATCATTTCACGCATTTACAACGCTTTTCTAAAAAGGGTCCCGCAAACGCAGGCAGTTTTGGACCACGTAAAAAAATCGCCATATAAAACCATTGTGTGTGGCGATTTTAACGATACTCCCGTTTCATATTGTTACGGTCAGTTTTCCGCAGTGCTCAATGACGCCTTTGCTACAGCCGGTTCCGGTTGGGGGTCAACCTATACAGGTAAACTGCCCTTACTGCGCATTGATTACATTTGGTATTCGGATAAATTAAAGGTTAGCGCGTTCAAGACCCATGATATAAGTCTTAGCGACCATTATCCCGTTTCATGCCTGGTTTATTGATGCATTATTTTAACATCAATGTTGGCTTTTTCACGTTGTAATGTGCCCTGAATCAACGGTTCAGGCAGGTAAATCAGGCTATATAATTAATTAATCAAAATACTTTAATATCAAAATGGTTTATATAGTTAATCCGGTCAAATAACACTACCTTTGCAACTTTTTAAAGGATATGTTAAAGATCAGGAATATTGCCATTATTGCGCACGTTGACCACGGTAAAACTACGCTTGTAGACAAAATGCTGCTAGCAGGAAAATTGTTTAAAGACCATGAGAATCCCGGGGAGTTGATCATGGACAGCAATGACCTGGAACGTGAGCGCGGTATTACCATTCTTGCTAAAAACGTTTCGGTACGTTATAAAGACTATAAGATTAACATCATTGATACTCCGGGCCACGCTGATTTCGGGGGCGAAGTGGAACGTGTACTGAACATGGCCGATGGTGTTTTATTACTTTGCGATGCATTTGAAGGCCCTATGCCGCAAACACGTTTTGTATTGGGTAAGGCCATTGCCATGGGTAAAAAACCAATTGTTGTAATCAATAAGGTGGACAAAGAAAACTGTACGCCCGATGAGGTGCATGAACAGGTATTTGACCTCATGTTTGCCCTTGACGCCAATGACGACCAGCTGAATTTTCCAACCATTTACGGTTCGGCAAAACAAGGCTGGATGAGTACCGACTGGAAAAACAGAACAGAAGATATTACTCCCTTGCTTGAAGCCATCATTGAGCACATTCCTGCTCCAAAAGTTTCAGAAGGAAGTCCGCAGTTACTCATCACATCACTTGACTATTCGTCATACATTGGCCGAATAGCTATTGGCCGTTTGCAGCGTGGTGAATTGAAAGCGAACATGAATATTTCGCTGGTAAAACGTGATGGGACTGTTAAAAAACAGCGCATTAAAGACCTCTTGTTGTTCGAGGGATTTGCGAAAGAAAAAGTGGAAAGTGTAAAGGCAGGTGATATTTGCGCCATTGTAGGGCTTGAAGGTTTTGAAATTGGTGATACCGTTGCCGATTACGAAAACCCTGAGGCTTTACCCACCATTGCCATTGATGAGCCAACCATCAGCATGGTGTTTACCATTAACAATTCGCCTTTTTTCGGTAAGGAAGGAAAATTTGTGACTTCGCGTCATATTCGTGAGCGCCTGGACCGTGAGCTGGAAAAAAACCTGGCCTTGCGCGTGACCGATACAGGTTCACCCGATGCATTCAATGTACACGGCCGCGGTATTCTTCACCTGTCAGTTTTAATTGAAACCATGCGCAGGGAGGGGTATGAACTGCAAATAGGGCAGCCGCAGGTTATTTTAAAAGAAATTGACGGAGTAAAATGTGAACCGGTTGAAGAATTAACAATTGATATTCCCGAAGAAGATTCCGGAAAAGCCATTGAAATGGTGAACCAGCGCAAGGGCGAAATGGTGAGCATGAACCCTAAAGGTGACCGTATGATCCTGGAATTTATCATTCCGTCAAGGGGAATCATTGGTTTGCGTAATAGCTTACTTACACAATCGGCCGGTGAGGCCATTGTTACGCACCGTTTCAAAGATTACCAACCTATGCGTGGCGAAATAGCGGGCCGTATAAACGGTTCCATGATAGCCAAAGAAACCGGAAAAGCGCTCGGTTATTCAGTTGACAAATTGCAGGACCGCGGAATTTTCTTCATTGATGTAAACGAAGATATTTATGAAGGACAGGTCATAGGCGAACACATTAAACCGGGTGACCTGGTTGTGAATGTTACCGAAGGTAAAAAATTGACGAATATCCGCGCATCCGGATCAGATGATAAAATGCGTATTGCTCCTCCACGCAAGTTTTCATTGGAAGAGGCGCTTGAGTATGTTCAAGGCGATGAATATGTGGAGGTGACCCCTAAAAGCATCCGCCTGCGCAAGACTATTTTGAACGAAAGCGACCGTAAGCGATTTGCAAACAAAGCGTTACAATTCTAAAACGGTAGATATTCTTTTAATCCACAAATAATAAATCTCCCTGTTTTGCTGGGAGATTTTCTTTATTTTAGCCAGGCAAACACCGGTAATTATGCGCAAGGATTATTTCGATGAGATTTTCAAATCATCAAAAACAGTCATTATTCCTGGCCTGGGATCGTTCACCAGGAGTGAATCCGATGGCAAAATAAGTTTCAACCCCTACCTGAAATTCAACGATGGATTTTTGGCAGGATTTATTGCTAAAAAACAAGGTGTTTCAATGGATGAAGCGGGGAAGTCCATTGCCGAAAGCGTTGATAAAATAAACGAGGCCCTCGCTTCAAAGGGAGAAGCGTTGGTGTTGGGTTTGGGCGTTCTTCGAAAAAGTGCCGATGGAAAAATTACATTTATCATTGATCAGTTGACAGAAACCAAGGTGACCGATGCGCCAAAAAAAGAAGCGCCACCGGTTTCAAAAGCGCCAGAAAAACCCATAGAAGAGAAAAAACCGGTAGTGGAACCGCCAAAAGTAAGCGTTTCTGAAAAACCAAAAGAAGAACCCAAGAAGGAGCCTGTAGTTGAAAAACCGGTTCCGAAAGAGGAACCTAAAAAACAACCGGTAGTTGAAAAACCCGTTGTACAGGACGAGAAAAAAACGGATATTAAGGTAACGGCTCCCGAACTTACGACAGTTGATGATACCAAAAATAAAAAAGAGGTCAAAAAAGAAAAAGAAACGCCCGTAAAAGAACCCAAGGCACCCAAGCCGCCTAAGGAGAAAAAAGAACGCAAAAAACGCAGAGTTCCCATTTGGTTCATTGTATTTATTTTATTGGCAGCCGGTGGAGGAACATTTACTTACCTGAAATGGGACATGGTAAAAGGCTGGCTGGGCATTGATAAATCGCATGATAATACCGTTCATGAAAACATTGCACACAACAAGGAAAAAATCAAGGAAGAAAAAATAACACCCCCGGTTGACACCATTGCCGCTGAAGAAACGACCACCGTTACCGAAGAAACGGCAAGTGAAGAAGTGAAAGAAAAAACTGTAAAAGAAACTCCTTCTGTGAAGGTGACACCACCTGTAAAAGAATTACCGGTGGTAAACACGCCAACCGGAACCTTTCATGTGATTTGCGGCAATTTCCAAAGCCAGGAAAACGCCAATAAAATGGTGGAAAAATTAAATGCTGAGGGCAATCAGGGCATGAACCTTGGGTTGCGTGGCGGTTTTTACATGGTAAGCGCAGGAAGTTTTTCAACCATGGAAGAAGCCAATGCCAAACGCCAGGCCATAAGCGCTGCACATCCCAAAGCGTATATTTATAACGGCCGGTAAATAATTACATGCACCAAAAACTCATCATAGGCGGGGTTGATGAGGCCTTTAATGTGCCCTGGAAGCGTGTAATTCAACGAAAGCCCGTTCTAGCCAGGGGGCTTGAAATTGAATGGCAGGATTTTGCGGGTGGAACCGGCCAAATCATGCGCGCCCTTAATGCAAATGAAATACAGGTGGCAACCGTGCTTACTGAAGGGGTGGTATCTGATATTTATAAAAATAATCAATCAAGAATATTTTCTTCGTATGTAATTAGCCCGTTAGAGTGGGGGGTGCATGTTCATGAAAACAGCCCCTGTCAACAGATAAGTGATATCCGCGATGCGGTAATTGCCATCAGTAAATTTGGCTCCGGTTCTCACCTCATGCCCATACTCAATGCCTATGAAAACCACTGGGATGTTCATGCATT
>DASPJQ010000542.1:0-16188 GCA_035628535.1 Flavobacteriales bacterium
CTATTCATTAAAGCGCTTGAATTAAGAATGGCCAGCATGCGTTCGCCTTCTTCTTCTTCGCCAAACAACTCAACACCGTGTGCGGGAATACCGCGTTCAACCATTGACAAACTATGCGTTTTAGAAGGGAACATGGTACACGCTGCTTTGTATTTTACAGGTATCAGGAACGAAGCTACAGATGAAACAATAGCGGCAAGGAAACCAACCACGATAAAGAGCTTACGGTTTTTCCAAATAAGCACCAATAATGGTTCGGCATTAATCGGTTTATTTTCCATTAAATGATTTATAAAAAGGTGGGCAAATGTAATTAAACTCATGCATTTTAATAATATTGCATCCGTAAATCTTTTTGTTTGCGCATAGCAGTAAATACACGTTTTTTGCTCACCGGTAAAATGGAAGGATTTGGCTGGTATACCCACGAAGTGTTCAAGCGAATTGTAACCCAACACCCTGAACATGAGTTTATTTTTATATTTGACAGGGACTTTGACCCGGCCTTTGTTTATGCTCCGAATGTAACTGCGGTAAAGGCGGGCCCCAAGGCCAGGCATCCCTGGTTGTTTTACTGGTGGTTTGAAATGACCATTCCGCGCGTACTTAAAAGGTATGAGGCCGATGTTTTTGTGAGCCCTGACGGGTACCTGAGTTTAAAAGCGGATTTACCGCAAATTGCAGTCATCCATGACCTGAATTTTGAGCATCATCCGAATGATTTAAAACCGTACATCATCCGGTATTATAAAAAGTATTTTCCGCGGTTTGCAAAAAAGGCCGATCATATTCTGACGGTTTCCGAATTTTCACGCAATGACATTGCCAAAACCTATGCCATTGATAAGGCAAAAATAACCGTGGGGTACAACAGTGCCGATGAAAGTTTTACCAGGGCCACTACCGAAGCGGTAAACGAATTCAAACGAAAAACAGGCGTTGAGCACGATTATTTTATATCGGTAGGCTCCATACATGCACGCAAAAACATTACACGGTTATTGCTTGCGTATGATAAATTTAAAAAACAAACCGGTGCACTATGCAAATTGCTGCTGGTAGGCAATAAATATAACTGGACACCCGAAATGCAAAAAACCCTTGAGCAAATGGAACACCAAAACGAAGTGGTTTTTGCAGGTCATTTATCGCGCCAGGATTTAATCAGGGCTTATTCAGGCGCCCTGGCGCTTGTTTTTCCAAGTTATTTTGAGGGTTTTGGCATACCGCTGGTGGAAGCCATGCGCTGCGAATGTCCTGTAATTTGTTCAGATGCAACCTGTTTTCCTGAAGTAGCCGCCAGTGCCGCTGTTTATTTTAATGCATTTGATGTTGATGATATGGCAAAAAAAATGAGTGATTTTTATATAGATTCAGCGCTGCATGGTCAACTCATTGAAAAGGGGAAACAACGTGCGGCCGATTTTAGCTGGGACAAAACGGCAAAAATTATGTGGGACGTAATTGAACAAACAGCGCGTGCTAAAAAAATACTTTGATAAAAACCTTGTTGAAGCCGGTTGTGATGAGGCCGGGCGCGGTTGCCTGGCGGGTCCCGTGGTTGCAGCTGCAGTCATTTTACCCAAAGGATATAAAAATAAATTGCTGAACGATTCCAAAAAATTAACCCATGAGCAACGGGAAACCCTGCGGGTGGAAATTGAAAAAAAAGCGCTCACCTATGCCATAGGATTTTATACCAATGAACAAATTGACGAAGTAAATATTTTAAATGCCTCGTTTTATTCCATGCATCTGGCCCTTGATCAGCTCAGCCTGGTGCCCGAACACATTCTTATTGATGGTAACCGGTTCATACCCTATAAAAACATTAAACATACCTGTGTAATTAAAGGCGATGGAAAATACATGAGCATTGCTGCCGCATCCATACTGGCCAAAACTTACCGCGATGCCTGGATGAAAAAACTGCACGAGGAATTTACCTGTTACAACTGGGCGCAAAACAAAGGTTACCCAACCGAAGAACACCGCAAGGCCATTGCTGAATTCGGGTCCTGCAAATACCATCGCAAAAGTTTTACACTTTTACCTGATGAACAACTGGAACTTTTTAATGCCGATGAATGGTAGGAATGCCTTTCTATTTGCCTGGTGTTAACCCAACGTAAAGTTTACAGTGGCTTGCATTATACCTTGCATACAACTGTGTGTAAAGTTAGCCGTTGTTAAGTTCCTGGTTCCAACATATGCTTAACATTCCCGTAATTTTGTATTTTTACGGTACTGAAGGCAATTGTTCGCATATTCCACCATTTTCTGGTAAAAACATTCCTGTACTGGATCACCCTTTTTTTTGTGTTTCGCGTGCTGTTCGTTATTACGAACTACAGGTTTTTGGAAGGAAATTTAGGTCATAAGCTTTTGCTTTTTTTTGCGGCAGTTCGCCTTGACTGCGCCATGGCTGCTTACCTGGTTGCACCTGTTTTTGTTTTTTGGATGCTTTACATCGCCATAAAAAAGAAATTCCTGCTTGTCATAGCACGTTACATAACCATTGTTTTAACCATTCCCGTTATCATAATCTGCTTAATGAATATTGGTAATTACACCAACTGGCAAACGGTGATCAACAAACGCGTGTTATTGTATTTTGAAAACCTGGCTGAGGTCACGCATTTCATGAGTACCGCCCAATTGGTCCTTTCTCCCATTTTCATCCTGGGGTTTTGCTGGATGGCCGTTTATTTTCATAAATATTTTGTAAAGCGCGAACATGAGGTGTCAGCAGGTAAACGCGCAGCAGTGGTAAATTTTTTAGCAGCGGCCCCGCTGTTCCTGTTCGCCCGGGGCGGATTCCAAATAACGCCCATCAATGAAAGCGCGGCCTATTATTCAGTTTACAAGACCAATTGCCATGCAAGCGTCAATCCTGTTTACTATTTTGTGCACGATGTATCGGGGTATTTTTCGGTGAACAACAAATATGTTTTTTTCAAATGGCCCGAAGCTGAAAAAACATTCAGGAACATGATGAAAGAAACAGACCGTGACACCATGCGTTTGACCGAAGTGCAAAAACCAAACCTGGTATTTATCATCCTTGAAAGCTGGACGGCCGATGTAATTGAGCAATTGGGAGGAGAAAAAGGTGTAACGCCATTTACAGATGAATTGATTGACGAGAGTTTATTGTTTACGCAATGTTATGGACCTGGTTACCGCACTGATGCGGGCCTCGTAAGTGTGTTGGCGGGATACCCGTCACAGCCCGATAATGCAATTATTGCTTACCCGGCAAAAATTGAAAACCTTCCTTCATTTTGCGAAACCCTGAAACGGCAGGGTTACGGTTCTTCGTTTTTTTACGGAGGCGATATAACATTTGCCGAAATGAAAAGTTTTATCGTACAGCAGGGCTTTGAATACATAAGTGATAAAAACAATTATGCAGCACGGCACCGCAACAGCAAATGGGGTGCGCATGATGGAAAAGTGCTCGAATCACAGGCGAATTACCTCTCGTTTCAAAAACAACCGTTCTTTTCATGCGTGCTCACTCTAAGCACACATGAACCGTTTGAAGTGCCCATCAAGCACAAATTTGAACATGAAACCGAACCGGGCATGTTTAAGAATTCAGCGTATTATACCGACCAATGCCTGAAAAAATATTTTTCGCGCGTAAAAAAAACCGGTTGGTACAAGAACACGCTTTTTGTGCTGGTTGCCGACCATGGTCACCATTTGCCTTTGCGAAGAAGCCTGAATACACCTGAATCAAAACGCATTACCTGCATACTAACGGGCGGAGCACTTAGGCAACAACTTCGTGGAAAAAAATGGAACGGGGTTATGAACCAGCATGACCTGGTAAAAATGCTTGCTCCTTATTATAAGGTTGATCCCAAAAAATACCGTTTCGCCAAAGATCCCTTTAAAGCAACAAGTCCCTTTGCCTGGTATTCCAATGAAAATGTTTTGGGTATCGTAACACGCAAAGGACCAGCCATATACGATATTCATACCCAAACCATAACAGGCAATAAGATGGCTGTGAACGAAGCCAAGGCTTATTTGCAGGTCACCTATAAAGACTTTACATCGCGGTAAAGCGTGCATTAGTCGGGCCTGTGACATGTAAAGTCCTTTCCGGCAAAGGGATACAGGTTAAGTTTAGACCAATTCCAAATAAAAAAAACTGACAATTCCATGACAGTTCCCAAAAACCGATTTCCGAAATTTGTATACAGGAGAAACAGAGAGCATTGGACCATTTTAAAGTTATAGCCATAACCCATAAGTTAAACGGGTTAAACGAAGTCGGAAAATTTCACATCAGTGATGAGGATCAGCAAAAACGTTTGCAGCATTTAAAAAATGCGGCAAAACTTGATGAGCTGATGTACCTTTCAACCTGTAATCGCGTTGAATTTTATTTTGTCAATAAAGAAACCCTTGACGATGATTTTTTGGTTGGGTTTTTTATGGCATTTAATCCTGCGTGGACGGAGACACAATTGTTGTCGGCCATAAAATCTTCAGAATATTATTCGGGCGAGGAAGCCGTTAAACATGTTTTTAACGTAGCCTCATCGCTCGACTCAATGGTGGTAGGCGAACGTGAAATCATTACCCAGGTACGCGAGGCATTTGAACGCTCAAAAGGAATGGGGTTGACTGGTGATGGCATTCGCCTGGTGGTGAAAAAAACCATTGAAACCGCCAAAGAAATATACAGCAAAACAAATATTGCTACCAAACCGGTCTCGGTGGTATCGCTTGCGTTTAAACGCCTTGAAGAATACAGTGTAAAAAATGATGCGCGCATTTTATTCATTGGCGCGGGTCAAACCAATACCAACATGGCCCGTTTCCTTAAAAAATACGGGTATACCAATTTTGTTGTGTTCAACCGGTCGGTGGCCAATGGCCTTGCCCTTGCCGCAGAATTAAAATGCGATTCGCGGGAACTGACCGAAATCATGGAATACAAAAAAGGGTTTGATGTGTTGATTACATGCACCGCCTCAACCGAATACATAGTTACCTCTGATGTATATGCATCGTTATTAAATGGTGAAACCGATGCCAAGGTCATGATTGACCTGGCCATTCCTACCGATGTTGACCCTAAAATCCTCCAACAACATAAGGTGAGGTATATTTCGGTTGATTACCTCAAAGCTGTTGCCGAAAGCAACCTGCGTGAACGTGAAAAGGAAATGGTGCATTGCCACAAACTGATTGATGAACATTTTTCAGAATTCAAAGACGTATTTAAGATCCGCCAGATTGAGCGCGCCATGTGCGAGGTTCCGCAAAAAATAAAGGAAATAAAGGAAATGGCGCTGAATTCGATTTTTGCAAAGGACATTGCAAACATGGATGAAAGCAGCCGCGAGGTGTTGCAAAAAGTGGTGGAGTATATGGAGAAAAAATACATCTCCGTTCCCATGAAAATGGCCAAGGAAATCATTATTGAAACGGCCGCGAATGAAAAACTGGCTGAACAACCGGTGGCGTTAAATTAGTTTTTTGTTCCGGGTTTCGTTTTTCGAAAAAAGCAAGCATGTTATTCGTTCTACGTTCTTCGCGAGGTTGGGCATATGGTTCACGAACAACGACCTACGGTTTCTCTAATCAAACCTGTACGAAAACCCCAATGTAACAAAATTGCTTTTTGTTCCCGGTAAAAGCGTTGTTCCAAGGGCCACATCAAACTGCATATGGTGGTGCGTGCAATACAAAAAACCAAAATCAACATTGTTCGATGGGAGATACAATGGTTGAAAAAAGGCATAATACTCGCCAAAAAAACTGAAATGCGCTTTTGGGGCCAGGATGAATACAGCTGTAACAGGATACAATAACTTTTTATCTTCGGCATTGCGGGTAATCCCTGCATTGCAGGCCACCGTGAATAAATCGCCAAGTGAATGTTGCATGACCAAAACACCTGTTGAAGAATAATGCGCAGGACGTATATTTTGTGTGGCTGCAAATGGTAACCGCAGGTATCCCGATAAAGTAATATCGGGTATCAACCCGTTTTCTTTGACCAACGCAATCTTTGAACAAACCGCGAAAGGAAAAATCCCCGCTTCTGAAGTATGAAGATACTGGTTGTTAAACAAGCCTAGCTCGAACAAAAACCGCAGTTCAAGCCGTTCTGTAATTCCGTAACGCACCATGCTTGACTGCACCAGTGCCTGGTTGTATTCATCAAGCGTGCTTACATAAGCGCCTGTTTCAACCTGGAAAACATTCCGGTGCATGGTATATGCGCCATCACTTTGATCGGGCCGGTCGGTATTAATGTGTGTAGTGTCCTGTGCATGTGTCCATGCGGAAATCAATATGGGAATTATACCTAAACAGGATTTCACTGAACCAAATATACGCGTTTTGCGTTCAGCTAAAAAGAAGGGCTTATAGCCATTACCCGGAAAATCCTCAAAAAGTTGTTTGTGACCCCTGTGTTTAAAGAATAAAAAGAAATTTTTGAGGTGGTGTTATCCGCTTATCTGGTCAATGGGCGCATCGGGATCGGTATTCGGTTCGGTTGCCGGCAGCGGTTTTTTATGCTGTGCAGCCACGTAATTTTTATACAGGAAGTAGCCGTTTAGAGCCATCATAACGCCCGAAACACCCAGGGAAATATTGAGCCAGTTTATAAGCCGTGCCGCTTCGGGAAATAAATTACCGCCTGTGCCCAACAACGAAAGTTTGAAATTTCTGAAATCAACACCTACAATGTGAATGTAATTTTTAACGCCCGTTATAATAACAAAACCGATCAGAAGAACGCCCGTAAAAAAAAGCAGGCTGTAGGCATTTTGCCCTTTTTGCATGATGATGCGTATAATGTAACCAATGAAAGCAACGGCTAGAAAACATAAAAAAATCAACCGTGCCGGGCCAACGGCATTAAAGCCTGCCAGCGGTTGTTTCCCAAAACCCTCAATAAGGTTTTCAAAGGCCTGTTGTATGCCCAACGCATAATAGGCGCCCAGGCCTGATACGGCAAAGGCAAGGAACCAGACAATTTCGGTAGCAGCGGTTTTATTCATGGTTAAAAATATAAATGCACATAAATGTTATTCCCCCTTTTTTCAATTCGCGTTTATTCGCGTCATCAGTTGTTTTTTAAAAATGCTCACGAATGCGGCCGCCCTGAAATTAATGTTCTGGACGCATTTGCGGGAAAAACAACACTTCCTGTATGCTGTGTTGATTTGTCATAAACATACACAACCGGTCAATGCCAATTCCAAGTCCTGATGTGGGCGGCATTCCATATTCCAATGCGCGCAAAAAGTCGTGGTCAATTACCATGGCTTCATCATCGCCACGCTCACCCAATTTCATTTGTTCCTCAAAACGTTCGCGCTGCTCAATAGGATCATTTAACTCGCTATAGCTATTGGCTATTTCTTTCCCGTTTACAAATAATTCAAAACGCTCAACCAACCCGGGCCTGCTGCGGTGCTTTTTGGTAAGCGGACTCATTTCAACCGGATAGTCAGTAATAAAAGTAGGCTGTATATACATATGCTCGCAACGCGCCCCGAAAATTTCGTCAATGAGTTTACCTTTGCCGGCTTTTGGATCGGCTTCAACACCCAATTGTTTGCATACATCGCGAATGCCGTTTTCGTCCATTTGGCTGATGTCAAAACCTGTATGTTCTTTAATAGCATCATACATGGTTATGCGTTTGTAGGGCCGTTTAAATTCGATTTCGTTTAACCCCACGGTAACTTTGGTGCTGCCGTTAACATCCACCGCCACTTTTTCAATCATCTCTTCCGTAAAATCCATCATCCAGTTGTAATCTTTATACGCCACATAAATTTCCATGGCCGTAAATTCAGGATTGTGTGTACGGTCAATGCCTTCGTTCCTGAAGTTTTTCGAAAATTCATATACACCTTCAAATCCGCCAACAATAAGGCGCTTTAAATAAAGCTCATTGGCAATACGCAAATACAACGGCATGTCGAGCGCATTGTGATGTGTCATAAACGGGCGTGCAGCGGCCCCACCGTGTATAGGTTGCAACACCGGAGTTTCCACCTCAATGTAACCGCGGTTGTTAAAGGTATTGCGTAACGAATTGACCAGTTTGGTGCGCTTGATAAAAACTTCTTTTACGCCCTCGTTTACCACCAGGTCAACATACCGCATGCGGTAACGTTTTTCAGGGTCGGTAAACGCATCAAATACATTGCCTTGTTCATCAGTTTTTACAATGGGTAAGGGCCTTAATGTTTTGCAAAGCAATTTGAGTTCTTTTACGCGAAGGGTGGTTTCACCGGTTTTGGTCACAAAAATTTCGCCCTTCACACCAATGAAATCGCCAATATCAAGCAAATGCAAAACAACGCGGTTATACAGCGTCTTGTCTTCGCCCGGGCAAAGGTTATCAATGCCGATGAATAATTGCATTTTACCCGTAGCATCCTGTATTTTGGCAAAACTGGCTTTGCCCTTTGGCTGCAGGCTCATAATACGCCCGGCCATGGTCACGTTTTCAAAACCGGTCATTTCGGGCTTGAAAGCGTCTTTAATCGACCTGGAATCATGACTCACTTTAAATTCTTCGGCAGGGTAGGGATCAATGCCCAATTCGCGTATTTCGGCTAATTTGTTCCTGCGTACTACTTCCTGTTCGGTCAATTCTGCAACCATAATCATGTGAGGTTTAAGGCCGCAAATATAGAGAATTGGATTTGTCGTTTAAAAAGAATTTCTAACAGAAAAGTACCCCCGTATCCTGTTCCCAGTACCCCCGTTTGGGAACTTAGAGGCAGCAGTTTTGTACTGTGAACGGGGGTTACTCAATATATACAACCAACGTTTAACTTAACACGCACCCGATAACCCTAACAACCGGGTACAGGGGTACGGCATACACAAACACTAAAATTTAACCCTTGCCGTTATACCTGTTTTGATATATTTGCCTTATGGACATGCATGATTTAATAGACGGTTTCGGAAAACAATTGCACAATGCGGTTGAAATTGCTAAAACCATTGATTTTACACCGGTTAGACCAATCCATAACGTACTCATTTCGGGCCTTGGCGGCTCTGGCATTGGCGGTAACATTGCCTGTGAAATTGCCCAGCCCGAAACAACATTGCCCATACAGGTGTCAAAAACCTATTTTATACCTGCATATGTCAATGAAAGTACCCTTGTTATCATTTCATCCTATTCAGGTAATACCGAGGAAACCATTCATGCCCTTGAGCTCGCCTACAAAACAAACGCACAAATAATTTGCATTACTTCTGGTGGTAAAATTGCCGAATACGCCAAAAAAAACGGGTTAACCCTGATTAGCATACCGGGCGGCATGCCGCCCAGGGCCTGCCTTGGATTTTCGTTGGTTCAGCAATTGGCGGTCCTGCATAAAATCGGATGCATCAGCCAAAATCCCTTACCCAAAATCAATGATGCGGCCAATTACATAATTGCCAATAAAGAGGCCATTGTGCAACAGGGAAGACACATAGCTTCATTTATCTTCAATAAATTTCCCATTCTTTATACGACCACGTATAACGAAGGCGTGGCCATTCGCTGGAGACAACAAATCAATGAAAACTCCAAGCAACTTTGTTCGCACCATGTAGTGCCTGAAATGAACCACAATGAGCTTGTAGGCTGGCGAAAAAAAGATGACGGCCTGGCTGTTTTGTTTTTGCGCACCACTACCGATTACTACCGCAACAATACCCGCATTGAGATTAATAAGGAAGTGATTCAAAAATATACCGCTAACGTATTGGATATATATGCCAATGGCGATGAGGTGATTTCGCAAACCATTCATTTGATTCACCTGGGCGACTGGGTTTCGCTGTACCTGGCTCAACTCAATGAAAAGGATCCCATCGAAATTGAAGTCATTAATTATTTGAAGGGAGAATTGGATAAAATATAATGGTTACTGTTGAAACCATAGACCTCGGCCTTATTGATTACAAGGAAGCATGGGATTTCCAGGAACAGTTGTTTAACCGGGTGGTTGAAGAAAAACTGGAACAACGCGCAAATCAGGTAAACCTGAAAACGCCAACCAGGAACTACCTGCTTTTATGCGAGCACCCGCACGTATATACCCTTGGCAAAAGTGGCGATGAAAAACACATGCTGTTGAATGAAGAATTGCTCAAATCGAAAAACGCACGCTTTTACAAAATCAACAGGGGAGGCGATATTACCTATCATGGCCCCGGGCAATTGGTAGTGTATCCTATTTTAAACCTTGACAATTTTTTTACCGACATACACAAATACCTGCGTTACCTTGAAGAGGCTGTAATATTGACCCTTCAGGAATACGGCATACAGGGAGGCCGCGTGCCGGGGCTGACGGGTGTTTGGCTTGATGGAAATAATGCGGCAAAGGCGCGTAAGATTTGTGCCATGGGGGTTAAATGCAGCCGTTGGGTAACCATGCATGGAATTGGTTTTAACGTAAATACCAACCTTGATTACTTTAATTTTATAGTGCCCTGCGGCATAAATGACAAGGCTGTAACTTCGGTTCAAAAAGAACTGGATTATGAGATTAATATGGAGGAAATGAAACAACGCTTATTGGATAACCTGGCAAACATTTTCTCGTTTAATTTCGTTAAACAGCTAAACGCACACAATTGAAAAAGTTCGTGCATATACTCAAGCGCACAGGAAGGTTTTTACTCAAATTCTTCATCGCCCTTATTATACTGGCCAATCTCTTTATCCTGGTAACAGGTAAATTTTACCTGTACCGTGCAGTCTATTACACGTTCCTGCACGGCCAGGGTGGACCCGGAATTTTTGACAAAGATTATTTTTATTCGAGGCAGGTTGATATTGGAACGGCACAGCCCTGGCCCGTTTCCAAAAAGTACAATAAAAACGTACTGAGCGAATCGCAGCGTAATGCGCTTACCGATTTGCGTACAACGTCTTTCCTGGTCTTTAAAAACGATTCGCTTTTATACGAAGAATATTTCGAAGGTTTTGGCGAAAAAGAAAGGAGCAATTCTTTTTCAATGGCCAAGTCGGTGGTAGGTTTGCTCATTGGTGTAGCCCATGCCGAGGGCAAAATAAAAAGCCTTGACGATCCGGTTAGTAAATACCTGGAAGGCTATGGCCAGAGCAACCGGAAAAAAATAACCATTAAGCACCTACTCACGATGAGTGCCGACATGCAATGGAATGAAAGCGCGTGGAACCCCTTGTCCGATAATGCCGAGGCATATTATGGCACCGACCTGAACGCAAAAATGAAAGACGTGGAGTATGGTGAAAATCCCGGGAAAATTTTCGATTATAAAAGCGGTAGCCAGCAGGTGCTTGCCATGATTCTTAAAAAGGTAACGGGAAAAGCGTTGACCGAATACGCTTCGGAAAAAATATGGAAGAAAATAGGTGCCGAAAATGCAGGTTATTGGAGCCTTGACGGTGAAAATGGTGTCGAAAAGGCATATTGTTGCCTGTATGCCACATCGCGTGATTTTGCCCGTTTAGGCAAGCTTATGATGTCTAACGGGAAATGGGGTAACGAGCAGGTAATTGACAGTGCATACGTTGCGCAAAGCATTACTCCTGCCAAATTGAAAACACCCGAAGGTGATGACAATGACAGGTACGGATTTTGCTGGTGGATTACAAGGCATAAGGATAAAAATGTGTTTTATGCCCGTGGAATAAAGGGGCAATACGTTATTTGTATTCCCTCCGAAAACATAATTATTGTACGAACCGGCCATAAGCGCGGTGATAAACGTGCCGATGATCAGCCAATGGATTTGTTTACAATGATGGATGTGGCTTTAAGTTTTAAATAGATACCATGCGCAAGGACATAGAAATACCCAAGGTTACCGATGTGGCGGTGGCAGTTGTAAATGAAGTGAACGAATTGAATATTGAAGAATGGAACGTTTACATTGTTAACCTGAAAAACGAGCCCATTGAAGGTGTACTGGTTTCATCACGCGGGTATGGCGAAATTCAAAATGAAAAAAGGGCTACTTCTGAATTAAGGCATTTCCTGGATGTATTGGAGCCTAAAACGTATAAAAAAATTGAACCCATTGTTGAAGACGTTTTCTGTTTGAACAATGAGTACTGGGTGAGTTTTTACCTGGATAAAAAAATGTTCGATAAAAAATTTATTTTTCTTCCGGAAACCATCCGTAAAGAGAATTGCATTACCGTACCTGTGATCAATAAAAAAGGCGTTGTAATAGCGTAATTTTCAGTTCCGGTCGTTGTTAAGTCCCTAAAACTTTGACTTTCTGTCAATTTAATAAGTTATAAACCTTGCCGTTTTCACCGGTAACCTCATTTGTTTTTTATTCATATTTGTTGCGAAAAACAGAGGACATGAAAACGATTGACAATTATAATTTCAATGGCAAAAGGGTGCTTATTCGGGTTGATTTTAACGTGCCGTTAAATGACAAGTTTGAAATTACTGATGATACCCGCATTAAAGCCGCTGTCCCCACCATTAAAAAAATCCTGGCTGATGGAGGCTGTGTTGTTCTTATGAGTCACCTGGGCCGGCCTAAAGAAAAGCCCGAGGAAAAATATTCGCTTAAACATCTGGTAAAACATTTGTCAGCTGTTTTGGATGTTGATGTGAAGTTTGCCGATGATTGCATAAGCGAAGATGCTTTCAAAAAATCGACAGCACTTAAGCGAGGTGAAGTTTTATTGCTTGAAAACCTTCGTTTTTACAAAGCCGAGGAGAAGGGCGATGAAGAATTTGCCAAAAAATTGTCAGGGCACGGCCAGGTATATGTGAACGATGCGTTTGGTACGGCCCACCGGGCGCATGCATCAACCACCGTAGTAGCAAAATTTTTCCCCAATGATAAAATGTTTGGTTATGTCATGGCCGGTGAAATAAACAGTATCAATAAGGTGTTGAACCATGCCGACAAACCTTTTACTGCTATTATTGGAGGGGCCAAGGTTTCCGATAAAATTTTAATCATTGAACAATTGCTGGATAAGGTAACCGACATCATTGTTGGAGGCGGCATGGCCTATACTTTTGCCAAAGCGCTGGGTGGAAAAATCGGTAATTCGCTTTGCGAAGACGATCGGTTGGAAACGGCCCTTACATTGCTGGAAACAGCAAAACAAAAAAATGTGAATATTCAATTGCCGGTTGACACAAAAACGGCCGACAAATTCGACAATGCTGCTAAAACCGGAACTGCACCCATGGATGCTATACCTGAAGGCACAATGGGTTTGGACATAGGACCTGAATCCATAAAAAAATTTACCGAGATAATTAAACGTTCAAAAACCATCTTATGGAACGGCCCTATGGGCGTTTTTGAAATGAGTAATTTTGAAGAAGGAACAAAACAGGTTGCGCACGCAGTGGCCGATGCAACAAGCCAGGGCGCATATACACTCATTGGCGGTGGCGACAGTGTAGCGGCCATAAATAAATACAAACTGGCCGATAAAGTAAGTTATGTTTCAACAGGCGGTGGGGCCTTGCTTGAATACATTGAGAACGGCTCATTGGTGGGCGTGGAAGCGGTGCTTAAATGAGCGAAACTGTTCTAATATATTATAACCCCGCCTGCAGCAAATGCATGTATGCGTTGGAATTTTTAAAAGAACGCGGCATTACTCCCGAATTAATCGAATACCTTTCGCAAACACCATCGGTTGGAGAACTGGAATTACTCCTCCAAAAACTCGGGCTGAGGCCGTATGATATCATCCGCACAAGCGAAAACCTGTTTATTGAAAAATACAGCCATAAACAATATAATGACAATGAACTCCTTCAAATTATTGTTGAAAATCCGGCATTGTTACAAAGACCAATTCTTGTGAAAAAAGAAATGGCTGTGGTTGGACGCAGTGATCAGGCGTTGCTGAAAATAATTTAATCTTCAGCCAAAACAATCAGTTTGTCGTCCTCTGTAAATGTATGCGACACTGTTTTTACGGGATTCGCGTTAATGCCGTAAGCTTTTGAGCTGTCATATGCCAGCGAGGCAATACGGTATCCGATGGCCGTTTGGCCTTTCCTGCGGGCGCTTTCAAGTACAGTATAAAAATCAACGGTCGATCCGGGTTTGATATAGTCGCTCATGGGCTTTAGATAAATTTCGCTGCCCTCGGTATCAAACAAATCTTCAAACACGCGCATCAGGTATTTATTTTCCGAAACCTGTGACATGAGCAGGCTTATGAGTTTGTCGCTTACAATAAAATCATCGGCTTTGGTAACTTCGGCAAGATCCCTGTTGCGCAAGTCAAGCATTTCACTCACAATTTTTAAATCCTTTCCGGTTTCTTCCATGATTCTGCGTATGTGGAGCAGTGAAATGAGCGTTTGTGCATCGGCATCCTGTATGTCCAGGTGTTCTTTATAGCACAACAACTGAACACTGTTGTAAGAGGTTACGTCAAGGTTGTCAATAACATTGCGTGCCGTTGTATCAGCATGTACAAAATCAAGCTTAATGTTCTTCAATGTTTTTCCAACCGCTAAAATATCATCGTGATCATTATCATAGGTGGACACTACTTTCATGTATGAGCCCTGGCTCACGTAATTGTCCATTTCCCGTATGATAATGAATGCGCGTTTATTCCACCCAAGCATTAAAATGCGTTCCGCTTCTTTTTTCTCTGAATTCAGGTTAACAATGGCGTTTTCTTTAACGGCCGGTGTTTTTTCTTTCGAAGCAATAAGAGTGTCATCGTCTTCGGTTATAGCAATTATTTTATCGCCCTTCTGAATGACATAATCCATATCAGGATTAATTTTTACATCACCGTTGGCATATTGCAGTCCCATCACGGTTGAGTCTACGTAAGCGAACAAGGCCTCCCCGTATGTTTTACCTACCAGCGCTTCTTCTTCGTTAAAATAAATTTCAGCTCCGTCAAAGTCCATGAGTTCGGTATACACTATGCTTAAACCGCTTTGACGCGAGGTTTGCACCATAATGCGGCCAATTACGTCATCGGTCAGTACAAGTTCCACTTCATCTTTCCCAACCATTTTCGCAACTTCCAGGTTTTTCTCGTCTTTGATTTCAGCAATGATGTGATACGGTTCTTTGCGCCTGTCAGGGTTATTGGTAATGGCCAATATGGTTTTAATCGTAAGCGGATCGGCATTTCCCTCTTCGGCTGCCAATACAATAATGGATTTTGCCGTATGGGGATTTACGATACCCAGGTCAACAAGGTCATTCGGGCTGCCCTGCCTGCAAATGACTTTGGTTTTACCAAGGTTTTCAATTTTATTGCGTATTTCATCCTCCATTTCCACTTTTTCGCGTTCCGATAAAATAACGATGCGCGGGTTTTTTTGGTTTTCATTCGCTATAACCAGCTCTGAAATAATGGTAAAAATTTTGGAAGACCATCCAAGAATCAATGTATGGTCTTTTTCAATCACAAAACTTTTTCCCTTGCGAAGCTCTTCCAGTTTTTCATTAATCCCGCTTGAAAGCACACCAATAAGTGCCGAAAAAATAAAAATTCCGCCAATTGTCACCAGCAAACCAACGGTGCGGTAACCTGTGCCAACATCCCCTCCAACCGTACCGGCATCCATGGTGCGCATAAGGCTTTGCCAGGTGCCTTCACCAAAACTCAGCGGTTTCTCACCCTCAGGAGCAATTTCAAACAGTGAAATAATTCCAGCGGCAATCAACACCACAATTAACGACATGCAAGCCAAAAGACCAATCATAGCAACAGGCCCTTTGCTCATGAGGTTATCAAAACGGTACCTGATTTTTTGTGAGAAAGTAACTTTTTTCATAGGTTATTCAATGCTTTTTGGTTGTAGGTAAAAGCCGTTATGGTAACCCGGCCCCTGGTATGTCAAAGTTATAAATTCCCCATTATCGCCATTGTCATTAGTGGTCTTGTTAAATAATTGAAAAAGAGGTTTAAGGTGGTGATACAAAAAAAGCCAGGATAAAATATCCTGGCCTTATGACTTTTAAAACTTAATCTTTTATTGCATAATCACCATGCGTCTTGTTCCGATTAGTGTTTTTCCATCGGCATTCAATATGCGTACGGTATATGTTCCGCGCGCAACGTTGCCAATGTTCAATTGGTTTTTACCGGTAACCAGGTTTGTAGTGTAAATCAACTGGCCCAAACTGTTCGCAATGGTAACAAGTCCTTCAATTTGCATTTCCACTATG
>DASPJQ010000543.1:0-1670 GCA_035628535.1 Flavobacteriales bacterium
ATTAATTATACCTTGGGTAACAGCGGGGCGGCCAGTACCATGGGCACTTCAGGCTCACCATCAACATTAACACTTACCTCAATCAATACAGGCACATCAAGTGAAGATTTTGTATATACTTTGTCAACCGATGCGCCTGGCGACTGGAGTGCTTCTCTTATGGTTAACGGTTCGGCATTTACTTCAGGCTCTTCAATTACCACAGCAGCAGGCGCTACAAATACCATTGATGTTATCATAACGCCCGGCACATCGCCATTTGTTGCTACATATACAGTTACGGTTACTTCATTGGCTACGCCTTCTTCACCTTCGTTGATAAAAAAGCTATATGTAATTGGAAATGTAACCGACCTGGTTGTTAGCAATACGGGGGGACTCGGTAGTGGAACCGGTGGAAATGCAACTACATGGGAAGCGGTTTACATGGCTGGTTTGACTGCTGCTTCGGAGCCTGGTGCTGCAAAAACAACAGATGTAATTTTAAAGGAACTCGGATCAACATCGTCATTAGGCAATGTAAACAACATTTACTATAATGTGGGATGGACATTCCCATCATTGACAGATGATGAAATTCCAAATATTGAGAACTTCCTTGACAATGGCGGTAATTTATTTATTGCCGGCCAGGACATGGGTTGGGAAATTATGGATGCTACAAGCGGTTATGGAACTCCAACCAACCAGGCTTTCTTTACCGGATACCTGCATGGTGGTTTCAGCGCTGACGGTGGTTCAACCAACACATTATTGAAAACAGTTACATCGGACGCGGTATATGGCACGGCTGCCAATGCTACCATTAACAATTACTACGGTGGATCGTATTTTTACCCTGATGAACTAACCACTGCCAACGGTGGTATAAGCATTTTTACATACAATTCAACTTCAAAAGTTGGCGGCTTGCGTTATACAAACGGTACTTACAAAACTGTTTACCTGGGTGTAGGTCCTGAAATGTTGAACACAACCAACGCCAACGAAGTAATTACCATTGCGCACGATTGGTTTTATGGAATCATTACTGCAGTTGAGGCCGATGCTTTATTTAACAATGGATACAGTGTTTACCCCAATCCAAGCAGTGGACAAATCACAATCCGTGGTTTTGAAGGCTTTAAAGAGTTCCAGGTTTATGATGCAACTGGTAAATTAGTGGTTACTAAGCCATTGACTTCTGGCGTACAGGAAATTGATTTAAACGAGCTTTCAGGTGGACAATATATTGGCAGGTTTATCCATGAAAATGGTTCGTTTATAAATGAAAGGATTACTTTCGTAAAGTAAAAACGCAACTTGGTCATTCTGAGAGCCCTGCCTTTGGTGGGGCTCTTTTATTTCATACAACCCCAAAAGTGCATTGATCGTCTAATTTTAACAGTTTAACCACGATTTTCTATGAATGGTGTGGAAACTAAGGAAATATTTGTTTAATTTTGAATTTATTAACAGAAATTACGTAACGATGAATAAGTTAATCTTTGCCTCACTCTTCTTTTTAGCTTTTTTGATGATGTGCCCTGCAGCGTTTGCGCAACAGGGAAAAATTAAAAAATCACCAACTTTCGAAAAAAAAGCAACGAAACAACCGGTTAAAGCCGAAAAAGCAACAGCGGCCGATGCTTCCAAAAAAATGCCGGAAAAAACGTCTGTGCATTCGGCAA
>DASPJQ010000544.1:0-10409 GCA_035628535.1 Flavobacteriales bacterium
TTTAGCAAAAATCTCCTGGTTGCGGAGTATAATGTTTCCGCTTGTTTGAAGCGGATCCAGGACCGTTAACGGGTGTTTTCCGTCAAAAACAATGTCACCGGTATATTGGGTACCGCTGTTTTTTATGCTGGATGACGATGACCTGGTTTCAAAATTAAAACCGACCTTGCCCTTGAAATACGTTCTCGTTTTCAAGTTAAGGCTCCCTGTTACCGTAATTGTAACCGGGCGTTGAACAAAGAAAACAACATGTGCGCTTTTTTCAACGGTTATATTCCGCAACTCAATATCGCGATCAAGGACGATTCGTACATCGCGGTTATTGCTGAAAACAATGTCATCACCTGGGCCCGGAACCGTATGGTGTTTTTGATCGAATGATGACCATGATGATGGATCCGAAAAGTTGGCATATTTACCACCAACCCAGGAATAGGTCGCAGCATTTACCTGGGTAACGAGTAAGAAAAGAAATGGTGTAAGTATAATTCTCATCAAGCGCATTGCAAAGGGCCTTTAAATTACTAAAAAGACGGGAAACATTATGCATCCGTTGCTTTAAAAATTTTGGATGTTTTTGGCTTTTTATTTAAAGCCGGTCAATTGTTAAATCGTTTGTTAGTTATTGGTTATCAGACAATATCGTTAAGCCGGCTATTGTTGCGACTGTATAGGAAATAAATTAACAAACCAGCTATAAGCCAGATTATGAAGCCTATCCAATGGGAAAATGCAATCTGTGCCATCATATAAAAACATGAAATCATGCCCAATAAAGGGATAAGTGAATAACTTTTAGTGACGGCCAATACTGTACTGATGACGAAAACCAGGAAAAAAAGCACCATGGGAATTCTGTCCATCCAATTATCGGAAGTGAATGTTATAAAGTCATTGAACCATACGTGGGATTCTTCGGAAATTGCATTGGTGGTGAGCAATACCACAACGAATACAAAAATTACCGGCATAACGTACCTGGCGTTAACGTAAGGTGTACGGAATTTGCCAGGCTCCTTAACGGGCTTACCAAATTTCAACACACCGGCACACACCAGGATGAACGCAAAAAGGGTACCAATGCTGCACAAATTTTCAACTGTACTGGAAGGTAAAAATAAAGTAGGAACGGCCACCACAAAACCGGTAACAATGGTTGCAAAACCGGGTGTTTTAAAACGCGGGTGGATGTTTGAAAACTTTTTCGGCAATAGTCCGTCACGGCTCATAGCTAACCATATGCGTGGTTGCCCCATCTGGAAAACGAGCAGAACGCTGGCAAGGGCAACTACCGCTGAAATTTCTACAATGCGTTGCAGCCAGAAAAGTGAAGGATATTCTTTAAATACAGTGGAAAGCGGATCAGGGGTATCAAGTGCTTTATAATGCATCATTCCTGTAAGCACAAGTGCAATCAGAATATACAAAATGGTACAAATAAGAATGGAATATAATATTCCTTTTGGTAAATCCCTTTGCGGGTCCTTGCATTCTTCGGCCGTGGTTGAAATAGCATCAAAACCTATATAGGCAAAAAATACGCCTGATACACCGGCAAGCACACCACTCATGCCATTGGGCATAAAGTTGCTGTAATTATCACCGTTGATGTAATTAACGCCAACAACAATGACCATGAGTACAACCACGAGTTTTATTCCAACCATGATATTTGTAGCCAGTTTTGATTCTTTCATGCCACGGTAAACAAGCCAGGTAATAATTCCTATGATAATAAGTGCCGGAAGATTAAAAATTAACCGGATTGAGCCGATCATTGGGGCGGTGTTCCAGGCCGTCCACTGTTGCAATGCTGCTTTCATGCCCAAAACATCATTGGTTGCCATTTCCTGTAAGCTGGTTCCTTTTGCAAGCATGGCATTAACAGCATTGAAACCGTTCTGTGCAGTAAAATAATCGTAGCTCAGCCAATATGGAACGTGCCATCCGAAAGAACCGTCAAGCATCGAGTTAAAATAACTACTCCATGAAACAGCAACAACAATGTTACCAATTGCATATTCCATGATAAGGGCCCAACCAATTATCCAGGCAAATAATTCACCAAATGCAACATAGGAATACGTATAGGCACTGCCTGATACGGGAACACGGCTGGCAAATTCGGCATAGGCAAAAGCCGCAAAACTACAGGCGATTCCTGTAAAAATAAAAAGGAAAATTACTCCTGGTCCTCCTTTTGCGCAAGCGCCACCAATAGTTGAAAATATACCTGCCCCAATAATAGCGGCAATACCAAACGCAATAAGGTCTCTGGCACCAAGTGTTCTTGCAAGTCCTGATCCGTGACCGTCAACCGCACCTTCCTTCAAAATCTGGTCAATGGTTTTCTTGCGAAATAGCTTACTCATAGGATTTAGGTTGGGCCGTAAAGTTAGAATAAAACCCCTTTGGTAAGCCAATATTTATTTAATTTTAAGGGCATTTTGAAAACGGCTCCGTTATATATAATTTTCCTTTTCATCGCGGTTAACTGTACAGGACAAACCGATGGGGAAAATAATGCGCAGGCCACAACCAGGTTACCTGATTATACCTACACCTCAACTTTTTTTAAAAAAAAATACGATACTTCGCATAAATTTAAATATGGTTTTGATACCGTTTACGTAACAGCTTATAAAGAAAGACTTGCCATTTCACTTTATCAATCACAACGCTCTTTTGAAATGGGATTCAGGCAAAATGTACTTCCCGATCCTTTGGGTATTTCACCATTAAGCTACGTTGCACGTTCCAGTAAGGTAACAGGAATATGCGTGGGCTATGATAAAATCTCGTTTTCACTGGGTATTACCACACCAATTGCAGAATCTGAAATTGTGCGAAAAGGGAAAACCAAATATTATGATTACAGCCTGGCATTTACCGGGCACGCATACCGGCTTGAGTTGGGGTTCAGAAGCTACAAAGGCTTTTACGAACAAAATACACCAAACTACGATTCGGCTTTTACCGATACTTCGGCTTACTTTCAACGGCCAACCATGCAGAACGTACTCATAAAATCAAAATTTCTCTATTTCTTCAACAACCGCAGGTTTTCATATTCAGCCGCCTATACCAACACCTATCGCCAGCTCAAGACTGCTGGTTCGTTATTTGCTTACAGCGATATTTTTTACAATGCTTTATTTGACCCGAATGGTTTTTTACCCGCGCAGGTGGACAGCCTGTATGGAAAGTACCGCACACTTGCCGCATTTGAAACATATGGCATGACCCTTGGCGGTGGATATACCTTCAACCTGGTTATGTTTCACTCGCTATACATAAATGCGACCTTTGGCCTGGGTTGCCAGCTTTACCAGCAAAACACACTTAGTTATGATGGGATCATTAACGAAAGCAGGTTTAAGGTAGGCCTGACAGGTGCCGATGTACGCGGTGCATTGGGATATAACGGAAAAAATTTTTTCATAAGCGCCATTTTAAATTTTGACATATCAGTTTATAATGCATCAAAGGTGGAGGTCACCGCTAATTTTATTTCAGGATGTTTTTCTTATGGCTACCGTTTTAAGTTCAAGGAACGCAACTGGGTGAAATGGATGAAGAACAACCGCTTTTACAGGATGCTTTAAAAAAAATATCAATAATGGAATTACTCAAAAAACTTTGTTCGTTGGGCGGGGCAAGTGGCGATGAACTGGCAGTCAAAAAATTTCTCCTGAACCATATAAAAACAAACCAGAAAAATTGGAAAGTGCAACCAGCTATAATACAAGGGGCAGGATTCCAGGATTGTTTAATATTGATTTTTGGCCGGCCAAAAGCAGCTGTATTTGCCCATATGGATGTGGTTGGTTTTACAGCCGGTTACCAGCGCAGCCTGATCAAAATTGGCGGTCCTGCTTTGGTTGACGGAACCAAACTGACCGGGAAAGACAGCAAGGGAAAAATTAATTGTGAAATGATGGTCATTGACAAGGAAGATGGCACCAGGAAAATTGAATACATTTTTGACAGGGAAATTGACCGTGGAACAAACCTGACCTATAAACAATTTTGGAAGGAGAACGATAAATATGTGCAATCGTGTTACCTTGACAATCGACTGGGCATATGGAATGCCTTAAAACTTGCTGAAACACTTACCAATGGGGCCATTTGTTTTTCCTGTTTTGAAGAACACGGTGGCGGAACTGCAGGATACCTTGCACGCTATCTTTACGATGAATACAACGTTACGTCAGCACTCATAAGCGATATTACCTGGGTGACCGAAGGTATTGAACACGGTAAAGGCGTAGCCTTAAGCATGCGCGATGGAAGTTTACCACCCCGCAGGTTTGTTGATCAAATTATTGAATGGGCAAAAGAAAGTAAAATTCCTTTTCAACTTGAAGTTGAAAATGCGGGTGGCAGTGATGGAACGGCCATTCAAAAAAGTGATGCTCCGGTTGACTGGATGTTTATTGGTGCGCCTGAAAGCAACGTGCATACTCCCTATGAAACCGTGCATAAAAAGGACATTTTAAGCATGGTGAAAATGTACCAGTATTTAATGAAAAAATTTCACGCCTGATTGGCTCAAAAATAAAACGGCTTAAGCAGTAATCTTCCATTTGTTGCAAAACCAATTGCCGGAAACGGCAATTTGACCACGTTAAAAACTTTCAACACCGTTCTCAGGAATTTATTTTGAATATCCATTTTCTCGAAATCAATATCAAATGAAAAAAACAACTCCCCTACTCTTTCGAAGCTTGGCGGATTTAAAGCATACTTTTCATCAAATTGATTTTTGTCGGCACCGGTAAACCCATCAATGCTGTATCCAAACGAAAAACATAGCCAGTTATGGCCTTCTGTAAACCATTTAGCGGGTGCATTTAAACTTATCCAGTACGTTTGACCGTTGTAATCTTTAAGCATTTGCTCGGGCACCGTTTTTCCCAATAATTCCTGGCGGTATTGCGGGTAAGTTGTTGCATGGAAACTGTACTTGTACTGTACATTTTTCAAACGCCCCGTATTCCTGAAATACGCAAATGTGCAACCCAGGAAATTTGCGCCCACATCACCCCATGAAAACCCCCATCCATCTGAAAACCCATCAAAAAATTCCAGTGTACTTTGGTACAATGCAGCAACCGATGAACCCACCAATGCCGCACGGTCATTGCGCATATGTGCCCATGCAAACAATTTGTATGAAAAATTGGAAACCTGCCAGGAAGTAACAAAGTGACCAAGTTTATCCATACCGGCCCATTCGTCCATGTCATTGAAAAAATGAAAGCTTGTTTGGTTGTAATTTGCATACCATATGGTTGAAAGCCCATAAAGTGAGGCGCCATAACCTGCTGCATGAACACCGGTAACTAACCAAAATCGCTTGGGATTTGTTGGAACTGCTGAAGCACATCCCCGGGATTGGTCAAAATCATCCAAAAAAATTTTAAGATTTGTGCTGTCACTGGCCTGAGGAAGTACAATGGAAACCTTCAGGAAAAAAATTCCGGTTAAAATAAAACTGACAATTTTATGATAAAACCATTGAGGCTTCATGATGCAATTGTTGTTTGGTAATGGGAACAACCCCTACCGATTCGCATACGATACCACCTGCAAGATTTGACAGCCAAGCAATTTCGTGGCTATTGCATCCAGCGGCAAGGCAAAGCGATGCCACCGCAATAACTGTATCTCCTGCCCCGGAAACATCGGCTATTGTACGCCTGAATACGGGTAAATGTTCCTGTCCGGTTGTATCACTTACATAAATACCGTTCTCGCTCAGTGTAATCAATGAAATTTTATTGTTCAGCCGATCCCTTAATTGTGCATCGGCCTGTTTAATGGCTTCGGTGTCTTGTGGCTGAATTACAAGGTTTAAACCTTCGGTTAATTCTTTTAAATTGGGTTTGAAAAGTGTTACATCAGTATACGCAAAAAAATTTTTCTTTTTGGGATCAACCGAAATTGGAATATTCTTGATTTTTGCCGTAGTAATAATGTTTGAAATAATTTTAGGTGTAAGCACGCCTTTGTTATAATCTTCAAACAATACGCAGTCCACTTTTTTATGCTGCATGACGGAATTGACAACAGTGAGCAACTGGCTTTCATGGTTGGCGTCCAGGTTATCGGTTTGTTCCTCATCAATGCGTAAAACGTGTTTTTCGTTACTGATCACACGTGTTTTGACCGTAGTCATACGGTCTTTGGACAATATAACGCAACCGTGATCAATAGCGTTCTGGTTGAACAATTCAATAATTTTTTTTCCGGCATGATCATCGCCAATCATTGAACAAACCGTAACATTGGCCCCCAACTCCTTCAGATTAATGGCAACGTTTGCAAGTCCACCCAACCGTTCTTCGCGTTTGTTTACATCAAGAATGCTTACCGGGGCTTCGGGCGACTTACGTTCCATACTGCCCCATATATATGCATCAAGCATAATATCACCCACCAGCAAAATATGTTTATTGGGAAACTGGTTGAAAATATGGTTGAGCCGGTTTTTGTCCACTAAGCTAGTTTTGCAAGCGAATGTTTAATGCGCTTCATGGCCTCGGTTAATTCGGCTTCACCGGTTGCATATGAAATGCGCACGCAATTGGGATCGCCAAAAGCCTCACCGGTAACCAGCGCCACTTTGGCATCTTCAAGAAGGAAAAGACAAAGTTCTTCGGCATTACTGATTTTTTTTTCATTGAAGGATTTCCCGAAAAAAGAATTCACTTTAGGAAAAACATAAAACGCCCCGGTGGGAACATTGCATACCATGCCGGGAACATCCTTGAGCAAATTAAGCACAAGGTCCCTGCGCTTTAAAAATGCCTCGCGCATGGGTTCCACCACTTTGGGATCGGCCTGCATGGCCGCCAGTGACGCGCGCTGCGCAATGCTTGACGCCCCCGAAGTAAACTGCCCCTGAAGTTTGTTGCAAGCGGTTGCAATTTGTTTTGATGCCCCAATAAAACCAATGCGCCAACCGGTCATGCAAAATGCCTTTGAAACACCGTTAACGGTAATTACATTGTCAAACATGCCCTCAACGGCAGCAATGCTTGCATGTTTCCCGGTAAAATTAATGTGCTCGTAAATTTCGTCTGATATAACGTATATGTTTTTGTGTTTTTTTAAAACCTGAGCCAGCGCCTCAAGTTCCTGTTGCGTATATACCGAGCCCGTAGGATTGCACGGTGATGAAAAAATCATCAATTTTGTTTTTGGGGTAATTGCTGCCTCCAGTTGCGTGGATGTAATTTTAAAATCGTGTTCAATGGTTGCATTAATAAAAACGCATTTGCCCCCGGCAAGCTTTACCATCTCCTCATAACTCACCCAAAAAGGGGTCGGAATTATTACTTCATCGCCTTCATTCACCAAACTCATTACAGCATTAATAATACTTTGTTTGGCCCCGGTTGAAACAACAATATTATCAGCCGTGTAGTTTAGATGATTATCACGTTTAAATTTATGGGCAATGGCTTCGCGCAAATCAAGGTAACCATTTACCGGAGGGTATTTTGTAAAATTTTCATCAATGGCTTTTTTGGCCGCCTCTTTTATGAAATCGGGTGTATTGAAATCAGGTTCGCCTAAACTCAGACTTATGATATCAATGCCTTTGGCTTTAAGTTCACGGCTTTTACGTGCCATTTCAAGCGTAGCCGATTCAGTCATTAACTCAAGGCGTTTGGACAATAGCGTCATAACAAACAAATATGGGAAAAATAAGCACAGAGCAAACAGAAATTGTGAAATTTTAAAGACCAACTGATAAGGCTTAGCCCCAGATTTACAAAGCCTTACAAAAAACTCCACTGATTTTTAGGTCCACAGGTTCACAGGCAGCATCATTTTCAGTTATGGCACCCGCAATACAATCAGCAGATTTATTCCTATCATAATTTGATTTTAAGGAGTTCATTGCCTCAGGCTCACAGATTTTGACTTTACAGGTAGTACCAACATCCTTATTTAACTATTCCGGTAAGATAATTTATCTGTGAAACCAGCGTAATCAGTAACTAAAAAAATAAAGCATTTATTATTTCTTATAACTTAGCTGCAGTGCTAATTGAATTAGAAAATATTTCCAAAAGTTACGGGCAGTTAAAAGTACTTGACAACATTTCGCTTAAACTGGAAAAGGCCGAAATTGTTGCTATTGTTGGCGCATCGGGTGCTGGCAAATCAACGTTGTTGAACATTCTTGGAACATTGGACAGGCCTGATAGCGGTTCATACAGGTTTAATGAGACTGATGTTTTTGCATTTAATACAAATGAACTGTCACGCTGGAGAAATTTAAAAATCGGTTTTATTTTTCAGTTTCATCATTTGCTGAATGAATTTACGTCATTGGAAAATGTTTGCATACCCGGATATATTGCCAAAAAACAATCATCGCAGGTTATTGCACGTGCCACCGAGTTGTTAAATATGTTGGGGTTGAAAGACAAACTTGACAGCAAACCCAAACAATTGAGCGGAGGTGAACAGCAGCGTGTAGCAGTGGCCAGGGCCCTGATCAACAACCCTGATATTGTATTGGCCGATGAGCCATCGGGTAACCTTGATAGTGCGAATGCGAAAGAACTTCACAGGATTTTTTTCAAACTGCGCAATGAATTTAAACAAACCTTTGTAATTGTAACGCATAACGAAGAATTGGCAAATATGGCTGACCGGAAATTAGTGATTAAAGACGGAATCATAATCTGAACTTCTGCTAAAATTTATCAGCTATATTTATTTCGAAAATACCACAACCTTAAACCCTAAATCACCATACGGATTTGTTGAAGCATTTATTTCAGGAATCGCAAACTTCGTTTTACCTGATGAAGATGATTTGATTTGTTGCGTTTGGCCGGTTGGTTCGCCCGTAATGGTGTTATACCATTTTACAAGGTATTCGGTTGAAGGGTTAAGCTTTAACTGGATTTGCTGACCCGGTTTTGCTACAGGATCACCGGTTGCTTTCTGCTTTTTAAATTCAGTCGCATAAGGTGTATTGTCGGCCTTGTCAACCGAAGCACCATTGTTATCATCAATTAATTTGGCCATACAAGCGTTGGTGTTTTTTTGGTTTGCCCACCAAAAACCGGTACTGTGTACCCAACCTGCGGCCTTTGTCCCGTTAACTGCTTTTACAACATATGTTTCATAAGCCGTTTTGCTTTTGAATTTACTTTTATTATCGGCAAACGCTTCCGGTACAAATTCTTTTACTGTAAAATTTTCATCTTCCAAAAACTTTCTTAACCCCACAATGTTTTTTTCATACCCGTTAGTAAGTATGGCATTGTCCCACCACCAGTTCATACCGGCCCCATAACTTCCCATGAACGAAGTAGCCCAAAGGTTGTTGTGAAAGGTCATATCCGAACAATGGTCAAGCGTGGGATAAACGTGCGCCCCCATTTCATCGAAAATGATTGGCTTGTATCGGGTAGTTGGATTGTTTTTAAATAGGTTGATATTTTTCATATACCGGTTCTGGAAATTGGTAAACTTATCGCGCCCGTAAAAGTGCAGTAATATTACATCGGCCACCGGCCAAACGCTGTTACTTATGTCTTTTGCCTGATCGCCTTGTGTATAACTGGCGCTTATCAGTTTGCCGGCATAACCAAGGTCCTTGTGTATATAGTTTTTCATTTCAACAAACCATTCCTGGAATTGTTTACGCAGTTTCGGGTCTCCATTATACCCGGGAATTGCATTGTCAACCTCTGATAACAATTCAATTACCGGAAGATTGACCGAATAACCATAACGCGATAAAATATACCTCAGGCGTTTCCTGAAATTGGTTTTGCATGTTGAATCGGTAAAAAAATCTGCAGGGTTTTTGGCCCCGGTTAGCCCGCCATTTTTGGCCGAATTATAAATGTTATTTGTCCAGTGGTTGTTCTTATGTATCCAACCCGGGCCTGTCAAAAATTCATCGTGAATAAGCGTAAGGAGATTGACATAAATATCGTGTTGTTTGGCCAGTGCCAGCAGTTCATCAAACTCCCAGGCATTGGGAAGACGAAGCGTGTAATTATTTAATGATTCCTGTTCAATGCCATATGAAAAAGGCAACATGCTTAATTGAATGTAGTTTGCTTTTGCTTCACCCAATTGGACAAACCAGCGTTGGTACACTTCGTGGTCTGACACTTTCAATTCATCAAGGCGCGACCAAACAAGGTTTAGCCCCACGGGAAAAAACATTTCGTTTTTATCGGAAAACGTAAGGTAACGGTGACGAAAGTCTTGCTCTTTTGTTAATTCAATTTGTCCTTTTGAAGCTGATTCAATGCATTCAAATTTGATTTGACCCAACCGGATAGTTTCATTTTGGTTTATTACAAGGTTGATTGTACATGTCCACTGTCCCACTTTATCAGGGGCAAAGCGGATGCGCAACG
>DASPJQ010000545.1:0-2616 GCA_035628535.1 Flavobacteriales bacterium
TAGGAGTTTTTCAAAAAGCAGGTGTTTTTTTTGAACACCATGATTTTCAGTTAAATTTATCTTATATTAGCAAAAAATGAATGAATACCATGTCGGACTACGTGAAGGTTGAATTTGAATATTTGCTAAAGACTTCAAACAAAGTTCTTTACACTTTTTTGTCTACTCCTGACGGGTTGCAGGAATGGTTTGCCGATGAAGTCAATTTCAAACAAGGTGAATATGAATTTGCCTGGGACGATGAACAAGCGAAAGCAAAACTGGTAAGTAAAAAAAACAACGAGTGCATTAAGTTCGAATTTACCGATGATGAACGCAAGGGAAACACCCTTGAGTTTAAAATTAATACCGATCCCCTTACCAAGGAACTGGCCTTGCACATCAGTGACTTTTGTTTGCCCGAAGAAGAAAAAAGCAATAAACAATTATGGGATTTTTTAGTTAATAATCTCAAAACAAAATTAGGAGCCTGATTTCGCGTTATAAGCCTTTACGTACCTTAGTGGCTTGAAAAAATTATCGCTTTTACTCATTAAAAATTACCTGGGGCCATTCCTGGCCACGTTATTTATTGCCATGTTTTTTTTGCTCATGCAATTTGTATGGCGGTATATTGATGATTTAATGGGAAAAGGCCTGGGCTTTTGGGTCATAGCCGAATTTCTTTTTTACGTGTGCATTAATATATTGACCATGGCACTCCCCCTGGCTATTTTGCTTTCGTCCATTATGACCTTTGGCGCGCTTGGTGAAAGCAATGAAATGACAGCCATGAAAAGCGCAGGTTTATCGCTTTTCAAAATCATGCGACCCATAACCTACTTTGTTGTTTTACTTTCAATAGGCGCATTTTTCTTTGCCAACTATGCACTGCCATGGTCCAACCTGAAATGGAAAACACTTTACTGGGAAATACTGGAGAGCAAGCCCGCCTTCAAGTTCTCTGAAAAAATGTTTTACAACGATATCACCAATATTACTATTCGTGTCAATAAAAAAAACAGCGATGAGCGCACGTTTGAAGACGTTATCATTTATGACTATACATCACCGCACGAACAGCGCAAACGCGATGTTAAGGCAAAATCGGGTGAGATACTCAAATCAAGAAACCCGAATTACATGTTGTTAAATCTTAAAGACGGGGTGATTTACGAAGATGTAATGGACAGTAAAGCCAGGGGTGCCGTACATCCGTTTCAAACCACAACGTTTACACAGGCCAATCTCAAATTTGATGTTTCGGGTTTTAAATTATCGCGCGGTAACGAAGGTTTATTTGCCGACAGTTATGAAATGCTGAACATTTTCCAAATCAAAAGCGTTACCGATTCGCTTAAGCAAGCGCTTAAAGACCGTCAAAACAGCTACAAGGCAAACCTCCTGTACCGGCACTTGTATTTCAGGCCGCGCGCAAGCCTGTCAAGAGAACAGCAGCGTATAAAAGATTCTATTGATGCACGCACCACTGAAGCTTATGCCAGCCTTAACAGCCAGGTGTACGGAAGCAATATTTCAGTAAAGGCAGTCAACCCGGCTGCCGTTAATACACGGTATCAACCGGCCATTGATTTATGCGTAAATTCCCTTACCAACATTGAAAACTGCATAGCCGAAACCAAAATGCGCAAAGAGGCACTAATCAGGTATGACATTGAATGGCATCGCAAATTTGTGCTGGCTTACGCATGCCTGGTTATTTTCTTTATTGGGGCGCCATTGGGCGCCATTGTGCGCAAGGGGGGACTGGGTACACCCATGGTTATATCGGTTTTATTGTTTCTTTTGTACCATATTTTAACCATGACTGGCGAAAAAATGGCACGATCAGGCACCGTTGATCCGTTTACCGGCATGTGGTTCAGCGCATTCATACTAACGCCTATAGCACTTCTGATTACCTGGCTGGCTGCAAGGGAATCAAACCTGGCCGCTTTTAAAAAATTCCTCGGTAAAATTTGGCGGTCTTTAAAATTCTGGACATGGTTTGCCCAAACAGCCGCTGAAAACGCCACGCACTAAACAATTAAATGAAATGAACCTTTCCATACTTCAAATTTGCAACAAACCTCCCTATCCTCCCGTTGATGGCGGATGCATTGCCATGAATACCGTTACAAACGGATTGCTGGAAGCAGGATGTCATATAAAGGTGCTTACCATTGAAACGTCTAAGCATGCCTTGCGGTATGATGCGTTACCAAAAGACTATATTGAGAAAACACAAATTGAAAGCGTGTTTGTTGACACGAGCATTAACATGGTGGACGCTTTTTCAGCACTTATAACGTCAGATTCGTATAATATAAGCCGTTTTTTCAGTCCTGATTTTGACCGCAAGCTTATAGAGGTTTTACGCAAACACAAATTTGATGTGGTGCAGGTTGAAAGCCTTTTTATGACACCGTACATAGGTACAATCAGGCGTACCAGCAAAGCCAAAATCATATTGCGATCCCATAACCTTGAATACATTATATGGGAAAACCTGGCAAAGGGGACCAAGAACATCCCCAAAAAAACCTACCTGAAAATCCTGGCTTCGCAGCTTAAAAAATACGAGCTCAATGTAATTAAAGATGTTGACGGCATAGCCACCATCAGTTCGGAGGATTA
>DASPJQ010000546.1:0-7652 GCA_035628535.1 Flavobacteriales bacterium
ACCGCTCCGCACCCCGAAGGGTTGGGAGCACGCAACGTGATGATGGCTGCCTTAAGCGATGCCGGTATGAAGCCGGAAGATATTGATTACATCAATGTTCATGGAACGTCTACTCCTCTCGGAGATGTGGCCGAACTAAAAGCCATTAAAGAAGCATTTGGCGACCATGCCTTCAAATTAAACATCAGTTCAACCAAATCAATGACTGGCCACCTGTTGGGTGCTGCCGGGGCCATTGAAGCCATAGCAGGCATTTTGGCGGTTAAAAATGATATTGTTCCGCCAACTATAAACCACTTTACCGATGACCCTGAGATTGACCCCCGTTTCAATCTTACCTTCAACAAAGCCCAAAAACGCACCGTAAACGCTGCGCTCAGTAACACATTTGGTTTTGGCGGTCATAACGCATCGGTTATCGTGAAAAAATACAACGGTTAATTCTTAACGCTTGTTTCGTTTTTTCAAAAAACCGGCTAAAAACGATAGAGAATTGCAGCTTTTTATTTTACGCACATTCGGCATACGGGCTGAAAATATTTCGCTGTACAAACAAGCCTTCGTTCACAAATCATTTATTCGCGAAGAAAAAAACGCGCATTTTTTAAGCAATGAGCGGCTTGAGTTTTTAGGTGATGCTGTTCTGGACAATGTTGTAGCCGAATACCTGTATATGGAATTTCCCAATAAGGACGAAGGTTACCTCACCCAATTGAAATCACGCATGGTTAATGGCGCCCACCTTAACGACCTTGGCATTAAAATGGGTTTCCAGAAATTTACCAAATTCCAGCAATTTGGCACCTCAACACCCAAAGCGCTTTATGGCGATGTAATGGAGGCCCTTATTGGCGCCATGTACATTGACAAAGGTTTTGTAAAAACACGTAAGGCCATTCTTGAACGCATATTCAAACCCAATGTAAACCTCAAAAAACTGGCTGTTAACGATGACGATTACAAGAGCCAATTGATTATTTGGGGGCAGCGAAAAAGAAAACAGTTGAGTTTCATGTTGGTAAAAGAAAAATCAACCCATAAGGGAAAAGTGTTTGAAATTGCCGTGATGATTGAGGGCGAAGAAATTGCACGTGCCGAAGCCGGGAACAAACGCGAGGCCGAAAAACTGGCCTCGGCCAAAGCGCTCAAAAAATTAAACAACCCACACAATAAAAACCGGTGAAAAATTTTGGTCTTAAAATCAACGCATGAAATTAGCTGCCACAATTAAAAAGCAGATTTTGCCGGCAGCAACATAAAAATTGAGTAATTTCAGGGGACGCAAACGCATTGGAGAGACCAGAAAAAAATATACTTGAAGTTAAAAACCTTGTTACTGAATTTGCAACCGATGATGGCATCGTAAGGGCGGTTGACGGAGTTTCATTCAGCCTGAAACCAGGCGAAACATTGGGTATAGTGGGTGAATCAGGGTCGGGCAAATCGGTCACCTCCTTATCCATCATGCAGCTTATTCAGCGTCCAACCGGGCGCATATCATCGGGCGAAATTGTTTTTGACAAATGGGCGGGTGAATCAATGGCCGATCCCAACGGTGTTGGTCAAAACCTGCTTGCGGCTGGAGAAACCAATATGCGCAGGGTTCGGGGCAATGACATTGCCATGATTTTTCAGGAACCCATGACTTCACTAAACCCGGTGTATACATGCGGGCAGCAAGTTACCGAAGCTATTCTGGAACACTATGATTACTCAGATCCGCAGCGCGTTTCATTGCTGCGAAAAGTCTTTAAATATTCCGTTGTACTTCTTGCGGTTGCTGCAGCAGGACTAGCGTTTTTATTACCTGTTAGCAACCCTTTGCAAATAGCTAATGCCGCAATGAGCCTTTTGCTCGCCTTCATAATATGGAAAAACGTTAGTACCGATTATGTGCCCAAGCAAAACCAAATGGAGGTTTCATACCTGAAAAATGTATTTGAAACTGTTTTGAAGCGTATAACCTGGATTTTACCATTTCTTATATTGTTCGGTATATGGATGGTGCCCATGCCGTTTAAAGGATCGGGGTTTTTGAAATTTGGAATTGATGTAGCCTGCCTTATTGCATTGTACTTTGAAGTCCATCAACGTTACCTCACCAGCCGCGAAAAAATTGCGAAGGAAATGACGCTTGACCTTTTTGCGCAAACCGAATTACCCGACCCCGAACGCATGTTCCGCAGCTATCCCCATCAGCTTTCAGGTGGGCAAAAACAACGGGTAATGATTGCCATGGCCATGAGCTGCAACCCAAAAATCCTGATTGCCGATGAGCCAACCACCGCGCTTGACGTTACCATACAAAAAACCATTCTTGAGCTCATGAAAAGTTTGCAGCGCAAACACAACATGGGCATTATTTTTATTACGCATGATTTGGGTGTTGTGGCTGAGCTGGCTGATAAAGTGATGGTGATGTACAAAGGCAAAATTGTGGAAGAAGGATTGGTAACTGATATATTCAAAAACCCGCGTCATCCTTATACAAAAGGCCTTTTGGCCTGCCGTCCGCGCCTGGATGTACGCCTCACAAAATTACCGGTTGTTGCCGATTTTATGAATACCGATGAGAACGATATAATCACTGAGTCAGGTTACAAAGTTGATGAATTGATTGAGCAATTTAAAATTACGGCCTCTCAACGCGAGGAACAATTGAACCAGATTTATACCCGGCAACCTATCTTACAGGTCCGTAATTTGAGCAAATGGTTCCCCAAAACAAAAAACGTGCTGGGAAAAACCGTTTCATGGACCAAGGCCGTTGACGATGTTTCCTTTGATGTTTACGAAGGTGAAACTGTTGGTTTGGTTGGCGAGTCAGGTTGTGGTAAAACAACGCTGGGACGTGCCCTCATCAGGCTGGTTGAGCCTACGGCCGGAAAAGTTTTGTACCAGGGCAAAGACCTCTCAAAAGTTACGGCAAGTGAAATGCGTATGCTACGCAGGGACCTCCAGATTATTTTCCAGGATCCCTACTCTTCATTAAACCCGCGTATGACCATTGGGGAAGCCATTATGGAACCCATGCGCGTTCACGGTATTTTAAAAAACGATACCGCCAGGAAAAACAGGGTGGTGGAAATACTGGACCGTGTAAACATGAAGCCCTCGCATTTCGGGCGTTATCCGCACGAGTTTTCAGGCGGCCAGCGACAACGCATATGCATTGCCAGGAGCATTGCCCTGCAACCGAAATTCATTATATGCGATGAAAGCGTTAGTGCCCTTGACGTTAGTGTTCAGGCGCAGGTGTTGAACCTGCTCAATGAATTAAAGCGTGATTTTAATTTTACCTATATTTTTATTTCACACGACCTGAGCGTTGTTAAATTCATGAGCGACCGCATGCTGGTGATGCATGCCGGTAAAATTGTTGAAATGGACATTGCCGAAAAAATTTACAGCAATCCCACACAGGAATATACGCGTAAACTTATACAGGCCATTCCAAAAGGACTTTAATAGTTATCAATCCAATTTCTGCAATACCACTGAATGGATTTTTACCGGTTCATTCAATTCAAGGAAACCGACCCTGAACCTGCCGTTTTCAAATTTTTTTGCCGGCATTTCAAAATAGTACTTTACGGCTTGTCTCCCGGTTGCACCGCCTGTTAAATGAAAGAAAACCGCTTCCTGGTACACAAGGGCTATGTCGTTCCTTTCATACTGAAAATACATTTTTGGGAACAGTTTTTCACTCACCTCCATTTCCATTACAAAACAGTAAGCGCCTCCCGGTTTGTATTCTTGTGTTCCCGTGAAAAAACTCCGCCATTTTCCAGGAGATAGAAGCGTGTCGGTTTGCAGCAATGGAATCGTTTCCTTCACCCAAAGTTTTTCTTTTTCTTCTGCAAAAGCCCTGTATTGCAAATAGCCCCTGTACTTCTCACCGGTTTTTAAAAACACTGTTTTATAGCCCTTATATGTCATGGTTTCTTCTGAAATAATACCGCGGGTGTATTGCCATGATTGAAAAACGTTCAGGAACAAACAACATCCGGTAAATGCAAGGGCCATGACTTTAAGCGAACTCCTGACCGAATCAAACGCAACTATGCCCATTACGGCAAATATGCTGTAAAAATCAATGTACGGCCGTAACCCAAAACTGCCACCGTACCACCAGGTTTGCCAGGATGCAATGGTATAATGCACTATCAACAAGGCACCAGCAAGGGTCATTAACAAGGCCGGTTTTTTGTCATTTACCAGCTTGATAAAAATAAAACCCGTTAACAGCAATACAGGTACGTAAATAAAAAGTCCTTTTTTAAACCCGAAAAGCGTTTTGAATAAAACAGGTTGCATAAAATGAAAGGTTTCATTGCTGTAGGTCCAGGGGAGCAATTGCCCGCATTGAAGGTGCCAAATAATGGGTTGAACGGAAACAATAATAAAAAAAATGACAACACTGAACCAAACATGCTTACCGTGAACAATAAAAAAAATTTTAATGTCATTTATAAATGGTTTGATGCCACCCGACAAAAAAGGCAGGAACAAAACGACCAGGGCATTGAACGGGCGAATAAGTATGATAAGCGCAAATAAAATACCAAGTAAATACATGTATTTTTTTTGTCCTGACCTGGCAAGCTGAATCCATGTGTAAAAAAACACGGTAATTAAACTGAATGAGTACACATGGCTGAAAGCCGGATCATAATAAGCAAACAGGAAAAGGTTGGTTGCAAAAAGCAAAATAATTTGGATTGTTCGTATAAGCTTAATTTTTTTTGTAAAATGTTCCAGTAATTTTCGCAGGTAAATAAGGCCTAGCAGTAAATAGAACATTGCTGCAACGCTTATCATAAGCTGGTAACCCCTGCCGTACCCGCCCTGCATGCCAGCATCGCTTTTCATTTTGTAATAAAGGTGTGCCACCCCAAAAAAAGGCGTCCATAAAACTGCCAGACCGCACGGGTATTTATTGATCACATGTCCATTGTATTCAACATTGTGATTGGTGTTTTGTTCAGCGCGAAAGCCAAAACTGAGGTCCTTGTGTATGAAAACGGCTGGTAAATAATCATAATACCCTTTTCCGTCACTGCGAATAACAACACTGGTTGTTTTAAAACATGCGCTATAGAGTAAATAACCTGCTAAAACAAGAAGGATTTCAACATAAACCCGTTTTAGCTTTGCCACCATTGGTTATGATTTGCTGGCGAGTCCTGATGCAGTTATGGTTGAACTTTCCTGGTAGTCCTCGTAATCGGTATTAATTTCCCAAAGGTTATGGTTGGCGTTTTTCGTGATGTTTTCGGCAGCAAGCAACCCCATTAAAATGGAATGGTCCTGGTTATTGTACTTGAATGCACCGTAACGGCCAATTACGCTAAGGCCCTTTACTGTGGTTAAATAGTCTTCAACCGGTTTTAATTTTTCTTTATACCCGCGGCTGTAAACAGGGTAACACCGCGGTATTTTATGCACATAGCCCTCCGTAATGGGCGCGCCTTTTACCAGCCCTGTCTGAACCAGTTCTTTTTTACCCAGCTCAATCCATTTTTCGGGCGAATCGTTCCATTCCGGGTCTTCATCGTTGCACCAATATTCCAGTACAACAATAGTTGAATCTTTTCCATTGAGTATTTCGGGCACCCAATTGCGGAAATTTGTGATACGACCCATTTTCAGGTCGGTGCTGTGTACGTACAACCAGTTGTCGGGAAACAAATCCTTGCCCTGAACATGCAGGTAAACCAATATGGTATTGCGAAATTTTAATTGCTTGGTAAGATCAAATATGTGTTGTGGTGTTTCTGGAAGGCGTGTAACCATTAATGTAAACGGCATGGACGAAATAACGTGATCAAACTCGGTAACGGTCCCGTTTTCCAATTCAATGGAAGTTACTTTGCCGTCTTTTGACAATACACGTTTAACCGGTGTACTCAAATGCACCTTATTTCCCTTTGACAGCACAAAGTCCTTCATGCGTTCATAAATCATGCCTGTACCCCCGGTGGGGAAAGCAAACTGGTCAACCAGGGTTTTGTGTTTGTTATTTTTACCTCCGGTTAATGCATTTTTGAGCGCTTCCCACAGTGAGAGTTTTTTGATGCGTTGCGCGGCAAAATCGGCATCAAGTTCCTTGCACGAAATTCCCCAAAGTTTTTCAGAATAGGTTTTGAAGAAGATGTTAAAGAGCTTACGCCCGAACCGGCTTACAACCCAATTTTCAAATGTGCCATCCTGTTTTACAGGCCTTATTTTTTGCCACATGAAACTGAAAAAGCAGCCGGCTGAAGTAAAAATTCCCAGTTTTTTCAGTGCATCGCCTGCTTTGATTGGATAGAAATAGAATTTATTTTTATAATAAATGCGTGTGAGGCGGTCAACCATGCGGTAGTCCTTACCCGCTACTTCAAGCCAAACTTTATTGATGCGTGTATCGTTGCTAAAAAAGCGGTGCGGACCCAGGTCTACTTTTTGACCCCACAAATCAATTGTTTTTGCCAGACCTCCAACCTGGGGGGCCGCCTCAAATACTTCAACATATATCCCGGCTTTGGCCAATTCATATGCGGCCGTAATGCCCGCTGGTCCGGCCCCAATAACTGCTACTTTTTTAACCATTTTGAAAGAGAGTGCAAGAATAGAGAAGATATTGGATACGGGCAAAAAAAATTTATTGTGTTACAGGCGTAAAAACCGCTGAAAAGGACAAAACCTGCAGTAATTAGCCTGGCCAGTGCAGTATTTTAGTAAACAAATCAGGGTCTGAAGTGGCTCAACCCGAAAGAACCGTTTCCAATTAATTATATGTTACTCGGAATCACGGTGATCCCGCTACAAAAAAAACACGCATTCTTAAAGGCCGCTCTATGGAATTTTATATATTTGCAACCCCTTAAAGGATACTAACCAGTATAAATTCCTCGGTAGCTCAGCTGGTTAGAGCACATGACTGTTAATCATGGGGTCGCTGGTTCGAGCCCAGCCCGGGGAGCAAATCGTGAAAAGCACTGCCTTGCGTAGTGCTTTTTTATTTAAACAACTTATATTCAAGTTATAAATATCCCATCGTTGTAATTCTACACTGCCTTTGTCTTTTGAAGGGATTCAGGTGACCCTTAATTCCACTTCGACTTTTTTATAATGCATCACTATGCATTTGCAATGTGTTGTTCAACGTTCTTTTTTGTGATTAAAAGAAAAAATCACATCACCAAAATGTTGTACGATAAAAAATTATTGCGTAAAATTTTTTGCTTTATTGGTTCGAATAAAAATTTCGCACTAATAAATATGTGCCTGCACTGATGTTGCTTTTCATTGGTAAATCACAATTATTTTTATTTTATGATGCAAAAAAAAACATGGTCTCTCAAATTGAGAAAAACAGTTTATTTTCGTCTTATTTGCTTCAGTTGAAATTTTAGTTTCATATAATTTACCAACAATTATGCTTTTTAGACCAATGCAAATTCTATCGTTTTAAAATTGGTATGCAAGCCGATAAATGAAATTAAAAATATTTTTTTTCAAGGTTTTAGTAGACGTAATCATATGATTATGAATGTTTATACTCATGCCTTAATAAGTGTATATACAACTATTTTATATTAATATATTCATTTTCAATTTGTTTAGATTTTTCTAAGTGGGATTTTTACAAGATTAATCAATAATGA
>DASPJQ010000547.1:0-1495 GCA_035628535.1 Flavobacteriales bacterium
TGGAAGCGCTTAAACAAGCCGAAAAGGAGGCTAACCGCCTTGTTACGGCCGATGCACAAATATGCCTGGCGCGTTATTATCTTTTAAAAGAAGGATATGAAAAAACAAAAAAGTTAATTGATAAATCCATCAGTCAATTGAAATTGTTGGTCGATGGTAAAAACGAAAAGCAGATTAAAAGCCGGTTGGCAAGCGTTTATAACCTGTATTCAATTTTGCATTACCGGTTGGGTCAAAACCAAAAATCATACGATTACCAGAATGAGGCTGTTCGTTTGTTCAGAGAAATTGACGACATACATGGTATGACCCACATCATGCACAACCTGGCCAATTCGTATATAACCGACAACAGGCTTTCACAGGCAAAGGCCATGCTTGAAGAAATTGGCAATTACAAAGACCGTATTTCGCTGCAATCACTTTATTTCTATTATCAGAATTACGGGCTTTATTACATGAAATCGGGTAACCATAAAGAGGCACATGATTCGTTTACGGAAGCGTTAAGCATTGCCCAATCGCAAAAAATGGTTGACAGTGAAATAACCGTGCTTACTTTACTGGGAAAATTAGCGGTTGCAACTAAAATGTATAAGCAGGCATACGGGGTTTTAAAAGAAGCCGAAGAAAAGGCCCTTGAAGCAAACCTTGAATATGAATTAAAGGAAGTTTATACGCAACAGGTTGAAATGAATAAGGGCATGGGTAAGTTCAATGAAATGCAGGAAATTGAGGCGAAGCTCTTAGCTCTTACCCAAAACAATGAAGCGAAAATACGCGTGGAGTATGAAAAAAAGCGCAAGGAAGACAGCCTGAAAATTGCCAAAAGCAAAGAACTCATGGTGTTGCGTGAAAAGGAATTGCTGGAAGCACACAGGCGCAGGCAAATGATGTTTATTTACATACCCGTAATTGGCGGAATAGTGATTGGTGCCGTAATCTTTTTTGTATTGCGTGCCCGCAACAAGCGTTGATATTATACTGTAACAGCCGGTTTTCCCAGGCGTATAAGCGTTTTGGTATGTGAAAGCAGTGCCTCAAGGAATGTTGATTTTTCATGGTAAGGCAAGTTAAATTCTTTGGCCGTTGCCTTTACAATTTTTGAAAGTTTACGGTAATGAATATGGCAAATGGAGGGGAACAAATGGTGCTCAACCTGGTAATTAAGCCCGCCAATAAACCAGGAAAAAATGCGGCTTTTAGGTGCAAAATTCGCAGTGGTGTACATTTGATGTACCGCCCAGTCGTTTTCCATGTTGCCCGTTGGATCGGGTAGTGGAAAATTGGTCTCCTCAATTACATGGGCCGGCTGGAATATAAGCGCTAAGCTTAAGCCGCTTATAAAATGCATAACAACAAAACCTATTAATACATACCACCAGGTTATGCCAATAAACAGGACGGGGATGCCTACGGTGTAAAAATAATAAAGTGCTTTTGAAATAAAAAGAATCAAAAGCTGCTTCCGGTAGGATATGCCTTTTGCTTCAAG
>DASPJQ010000548.1:0-16910 GCA_035628535.1 Flavobacteriales bacterium
GTGATGAGGTTACTGTGACCATAACGTATGCTGTAATTGTACCAAATATTATTACCCCAAATGGCGATGGCCTGAACGATGTGTTTTACATAGACGGGTTACCGCCTGAATCAAAAATCGACATTTTTAACCGGTGGGGTAATTTGTTGCACCATTCTGACAATTATGCCAACAACTGGAGCATAGCGTCTGACGGGGTGTATTATTACGCTCTTATAATCCCAAATGGTACGGTGTTCAAGGGCTTTTTGCACGTAAATACCAATAAATAAATCCGTAAGGGTAGTATTTTCGTAAGTCTGTAGATGAAAAAAGTTTGTCTAATAACATGTATGCTTACAGGCATTTTCCAAAGCAGCGCACAGCTGGCTGATGGAAGTACGGCCCCTGATTTTACGCTTACGGATATCAATGGAAATACCATAAACCTGTATTCGTATCTGGATGCAGGAAAAACGGTTTACCTTGATATGTTTGCAGCGCACTGTCCTACCTGCTGGTCTTATCACAATACACACGCCTTGCGCGACCTTTACAACAATCACGGTCCTTCAGGAAGTGTTTCACAGGACATCATGGTAATTGCCGTAGAACATGATGCAGGAAACGGCATGAATGAATTAACGGGTGTAAGCGGGGCAACTGCCGGTGACTGGGTAACCGGTACGCCCTATCCAATTATTAATCCCGAGGGGACTGACCGCGGCAATTTCATTACTGCATATGATGTTGTATATTATCCAATGGTGTATGCCATTTGCCCCGACAGGAAAACAACCCTTATTGGTACGCAAAACGAGGCAACGCTGTATGCGCATGTTGGAAACTGTGCAATGAGCGGAATATCGGAAATGACTGAGCAAGCTTTACAGGTTTATTATAGCAGTACCGACAATTGCCTTCATATAAGCGGTGCAAATATGCCGCAGGCAAACCTAACCGTGTATGACGTAAACGGGAAATTGATACTGCAGCGAACCTGTTCAGGTGAGCCCGTTACTTTTTCCCAGGTTGAGACGGGTTTGTATTTTTACATCTTGCAAACATCACTGGGAAGTGTTTACAGGGGTAAATTTTTTCACTGATTTTTTGCCACTGGTGTAATTCTTACACAAATTATAATTTGGCTTTCCGGGGAAAAATGTTATTTTTGGCTTGCCTATGCGTGCCTTCTTTCTCATATCATCACTTTTAATTTCCCAGGCACTGCTTGCAGGAAATGACAATTTAAAGTTTATTGAAAACAAAGGCCAGTTAAAGAATTCTGAAGGTAAACCCGCTAATGATATTTTATTTTATGCCGATGCCGGAGATGTGCGTTATGTGATTCGTAGTACAGGCATTACTTACCTTATAAACGAGCGTCCTGAATGGGAAGAATACGAAGAACATGAAGAGCGGGAAAAACGCAGGCATAACCGTGCAGTTGAAAAAGGTAAAATACGTAAGACACCCGGTTTTGTTGAAGGGCTTGATGAATTTAAGCTCTGGCGCGTTGACATGAACTGGTTAAACGCTTCACAGGAGCCAATAGTTGAAGGCATAGAATCAAACCAGGCAAAATTCAATTATTACACGCCCGATTTCCCAGCGGGGCTATTAGGGGTCACTTCTTACAATAAAGTGCTTATCAAAAATGTTTATGAGAACATTGATGTTTTATTTTACAGCAAGGGATCACAATTCAAATATGATTATATCATACACCGTAACGGTGATATAAGTAAGATTAAATTCGTATTTGAGGGCGCCAGGCATGTAAGGCTTGAACAAGACACACTGGTTGTAAAAACACCCTATGGTTTGGTTAAAGATTTCATTCCGCAAAGTGTAATTGAAAAAGAAGGTATACAAAAAAATGTGCGCATGCATTTTCAGCAAACAGTGGATAAATCGTGGTCCATTGTATCTGAACAAAAGCTGGGTGATTTTGAAAAATTAATTGTTGACCCCGCAACCTGGGTTACTTATTTAGGTGGTACAGGCCAGGAATTCGCTTATGATATAGAAAGTGACAGCAGCGGGAATATTTACATTACAGGGGCTGTTGATTCTCCCGATTTTCCTGTAACGCCCGGGGCTTTTCAAACTACCATGGCGTCATCATCGTTCAACAGCACCGGTTTTTTAACCAAAATGTCACCGGCAGGTGATGTGCTTTGGTCTACCTATTATGGTGGAACCGGTTATGACAATAGTTTTGGCGTAACAGTTGATGCCGCAAATTTCGTATACATGTGCGGGTATGCCACGTCAACTGATTTCCCGGTGACTGCGGGCGCTTTTCAAACAACCTATGGTGGTGATGGAGACGGGTTCCTGGTAAAATTTGATGAATTTGGTGTGCGGCAGTGGGCAACGTATATAGGTGGTACTGGTTATGATCTTGCGTATAAAGTTGATGTTGATCAGGTAGGTGATGTTTGGTTGGTGGGCTCTAGTTCTTCGGGTGATTACCCGGTTTTACTCGCATACCAGCCTGCGCTTAGCGGCTCATCCGATGCTATAATCACTAAATTTTCTCCCGCAGGGAGCTTGCTTTATTCAACCTATTTGGGAGGATCCAGTTATGATGATGCAACCGATGTGGACGTTACAACGGGATACATAGGCGTAGTTGGTTCTACACAAAGTCCAACATTTCCATTTACATCCGATGCCTGGGAAACAACCGTGACGGTAGACGAAGGGTTTTACAGTAAATTTGATTTGACCGGGAGCCTTGTTTATTCCACTGCATATGGTGGATCCGCTATTGAAACTCCTTCCTCCATCCAATTTGACGGTATGGCGGAAGCGGTTATTGCAGGTACAACCTGGTCAAGTGATTATCCTACAACTCCAGGGGCTTATCAAACAGTTACCGGAGGAGGAGTAATTGATTGTTTCATGATAAAATTCCATGCCGATAATTCCATTTATTGGTCAACCTACTATGGAAACACATATATGGAATACGAAGCAGGCGTTACCATTGACAATGCCAATAACATTTACCTGTTTTCAGAATGGGAAGACGATGCATTTGTTGATTTGCCGGTTTTAGGTTGCGCTTTTCAAAAAGAGTTTGGCGGTACCGAGGACCAGTTTATTGTCAAATGGAGCCCGTCCTGTGAAAAATTATGCATGACCTACCTTGGCGGATCTATGGAAGATGATTTGGATGGTATAACTGCCCCTATAGAATGGAGTAAAGGATTTCTGTATACCACCTGTTATTCCTTTGGAGATTATCCCGTAACCCCCGGTGCATATCAAACAACTTTGTCAGGGTTTATAGACATAGGCCTGGCGCGTTTATGCAGCGTGGGTTGTGGTGATACCATTTCCACCAAGGCCGACTTTACAATTAACGATACCGTGTGCATGAGTTACCCCGTAAATTTTCATGCAACCAGTGCCTCGTGTGATACAAACCTTGTAACGTATTTATGGGATTTTCCCGGAGGTGTTCCATCAAGCTCAACAAGTAAAGATGTAAGTGTGTCGTATAGTACAACCGGTACGTATACCGCAACACTTACGGCTTTTTCGCCCTGCGATACGGCCACAAAGGTTATGTCTTTTTTAGTTACCGTTGGAGGAACAACCAGCGCTAACATTACAGCCAGCACCGATTCCATATGCCCCAATACGCCCATTATTTTTACAGTCAGCACTTCAGGTGCTTCGGGACCTTTCAATTATACCTGGTCGGTTTCACCGCTTGACACTTCATCCATTGCATTCAGTCCGGTAAGCTCAGGGTATATTACTGTTACTGTATCGGGTTCGGGAAGCAACTGCCCGGGTAGTGATAGTATTTTTATAAATGTTTTACCCATTCCGTTAATTTTATCCCCGGCCGATACCTGCATTTGTAACGGTGCTTCACTTGTTTTAACTGCCAGCGGCACACCTTCTTATTTGTGGAGTACCAGCGAAACAACAGCCAGCATTACCGTTTCACCAACAGTCAATACAATTTATACGGTTTCGTATTCAAATGGCATATGTACAGTGAGTGATACAACCAATGTATGCGTGAATGCATTGCCAACGGCAGCCATTGTTGCAACCACCGACTCCATTTGCGTGGGTACACCGGTTACATTTACAGCTGTTCCGGGCGGAGCATCACCTTTTGTTTATGCATGGTCGGGCATAATTGGTGGAACTACCATTAGCGTATCGGGCTCACCGGGTGGTTCAGGTACGCAAACGTTGTTTTTAACTGATGCTAACGGGTGTAGTACTTCTGCAGCGGCTTCACTAACCGTTTTTCCCGTTCCGAACATAGTTGCCCCGGCCGATACGTGCATTTGCCAGGGGGCCGTGCTTAACCTGGCAGCCAGCGGTACACCAGGCTACAATTGGAATACGGGCGCTACAACCGCCTCAATAACGGTTGCACCTTCAACAACGTTTACGTATATTGTTTCTTATAGCAACGGTATTTGTGCCGATGATGATTCGGTAACGGTTTGCGTGAATCCGGTTCCGGTGGTTATTGCATCCAATGACACATCCATTGCGTATGAAAGTTCCGCCAGTTTGTATGTAACCGGTGGCGGGCCGTTTACCTGGAGCCCATCCAATACCTTGAGTTGTTCAGCGTGCAATAATCCTGAGGCAACACCCTCGGAAACCACCACGTACATTGTTTCTTCTACCAATGCGTTTGGATGTAAAGCAAGTGATGAGGTTACAGTTACCATTTATTATTTGCTCATCATACCCAATATCATAACTCCGAATCAAGATGGTATGAACGATAATTTCAGGATACTTGGATTACCGCCTCATTCTTATATCAGCATATACAACCGCTGGGGTAATCAATTGCATGAAACCGATGATTATAAAAACGACTGGAGCACGATTACCGATGGTGTATATTACTATGTGCTAAAAACACCGGATGGAAAATACTACAAAGGGTTTTTCCATGTGAACAAGGGGTAAAATTACAAACGCTTATTCAATGGGCGCTTCCGTTTCGGGTTCCTCTTTCTTTTTTGGCTTAACAATGGTGAATACCCTTGAAATATTGAACCCGAAATTAATGTCACCATCAGTCCATTTTTGCGTGGTTTCGGTAATATATCCTTTATCAATCATAATAGGACTATTGGTAAAATGCAACTGGAATACGTGTCCGCCAGTTTCAATATCAAAACCAATTGAAAGCGAATTGGTATAAATGTCTTTACCGGTTGCATCTTTTGCCAACTGGTCGGGCAGTACGTAAAAATATTCGGCATTGAGGGCAATGCGCCTGGTAAGCTTAATGCGCCCGGCAGCGCCAATTACATATACTGTATTTTTTTCAGCAGCGGTGGCCACAATGTTGCGGTGAACAACTGTAGGAAGTATTTCGGCTGTAAACCCTTCGGTAAATTTGCGGCCAATGATCAATTGATGCGTGTACACCAAACGCTGGGTGAATTTGAATTCATACGGTAAATTCTCGGGCACTTTCAACGTACTTATGGCCATGTTTGAATACCATATGAGCGTAATGGGCATTTTATTTGACCCATCGGTTTGCCATAAAATTTTATACTTGATGTATTCATCGTATGTTTTTTGATAGGTGCTACGCCCGAACCCCACCATCAAACGGCTGGTGATACCGTAATCAAAACTCAGGCGAAGGCTGGCCTGGTCCAAACCAAACAATTCATACAACCCACCGCTCAGCATGCCAAAGCGATGTGAAATGCGGAAATCCAGCACGCCCTTATGGGTGGTTTCGGTTGACTGCGCATTGATCACCTTGCTGTTTTTAAACGAAGCGGTAACACGTTCCATTTCTTTGGGGTCCTCACCCAGTTCATCAAGCATGTCCTGTGACACGCCATTGAATGAAACCAGCATGGTGCAACTGAAAAAAACAGGGTAAATAAATTTCATAGTATTAGGTGTAAACTTGGGGTTTTACAGCTTATTTTTTAAAGGGCTCGTAACTGGCAATATTAATTTTCACCTGAATAACCTCGGCAACTTTTGAAGGAGCCTTGATGTTATAATCTTTGCACTTCACATCAATGTTTGCAGCAGCCGAAATTTTTCCGCCTTTAACGGTAATGGTTCCTTTTTCGGTAATGTTTTTGGTAACACCGTGCATGGTAAGATCTCCCTTTACGGTTACCGGGTAGGTGCCGTCTTTTTTAAGGTCTACTGTGTTCATATCGGTTATGGTGCCTTTAAACGATGCCTTCGGGAATTTTTTGGATTCCATATAGTCTTCATTGAAATGTTCCTGCATAAGCGCCTTTTCAAATTCAAAAGCGGTAATGGCAGCCGCGAACTCAAGTTTTCCGCTTTCCACCTCAAGCATGGAAGTAACGCGGTCGTTTGTAGCTTCAATGGTTTCCATATTGGTTTCCGAACGAAAAACTATTTTTCCCTTCTTGGTGAAATATTTTGTTTGTGCCTGGCTCGTAAAGGCAACGATTGTTAAAACGGTTAATGCAATCAATTTTGCTTTCATATGATGTAATTTATTCGTGATATAATTGTTTTTTTTAAGGTATTCATGAATGCTGACGCATTTGCTTTTTAAAGGCCATATGACCTATCCATGTTCACCTGGTTTTGTGGTTAAGGAAACATGGGTATTTCGCACTTTTTTTTTAATTGGTTATAATAGTTCCTTTGTTTAACTCTACGTCTGATACTTTACCGTTGCAAATGCCTTTGAGGGTCACTTTATCGCCCGGTTTTAATTTGGATGCGTTTTTACCTTCTTCGGGCATGAGCTGAACGGTAATCAGGGTCATGGGATCGCTGGTGGCCAAACTTACGTCCCAGGCTTTGTTGTTTTCCGATACTGCATCAACCGTGCCACTTACTTCAATGATTTTGTCAAGGTATTTTTTATTTGCAGCCTCTTCATTATCATAGGCTGTACGCAACTCTTCAGCCGTCATTTTAAAATCGGTGCTCAGTTCGCTGGCTGTTGCAGGTTTGCGTGTATATTCGTAATAGGCGTAGACGCCAACGCCCAATACCGCCACCACCCCGAAATAAATAATTTTACGTTTTAAGGTCATAGGTTTTTAATTATCCAGAGCGCCCTGTTGGGCCCATAATTCAATTGCGTGTATTTCACATTCATGCATTTTTGGAGCATCTTTGGGCATGGCAATAGCCTGGCCGTCCTGTTTAATGGCATGGATTAAAATACCATCAAGCGCTAAAAAACTCACATCAGCATGTGTTGTCAATGTAATTCCGCCTTCGGCATCGGTATCGTTGTGGCATGACATGCAGTTTGCATCAATAATAGGCCTGACATGTTCAGTATAACGCGCACTGTCCAATTCACACAATGCCTGAAGGTTGGCATTTAAAGTGAGTTCCTCGGCATTTTCCTTTGTGCAGGAATAAATTCCCATAAGCAATAACAATAAAACACAAGCAGTATACCTCATATACTTATTTGATGATTTTGGTGGTTTGAACAACTTCATCCTTATTGTTCACAATGCTTAAAATATAAGTGCCTTTTGGCAGGTTGCGCACATCAAGTACCGATGCAAAACCAGGAACAAAATAATCCCGTTGGTTATTCACGGTTTTACCGTCAATGGAAGTCAACAACAGCTGAACCGTACCTGCAAATGAAGGATTGATGTAAACAAAGTCGCTAACAGGGTTAGGATATACGTTAACAGGAGGCGAAGCATTTTCACCAATTCCTGAAAGCGGGCTTTCGCTAATGGTTAACACGGTGGCCGAGGTAGGATCATCACCTGTTTTTAACCCATTACCGTTAACAGCATTGCCACAAGCGTAAAAATTCACCGTGCCCGATCCGGGAGCAGGAGCAATCCAGGTCATCACAAACAAGCCTGTTGCGCTTGGAGCGGTTTGCTCGGCATAACGCCTGGTTGATGCCAATACTTTAATTTTTGCGTTTGAGCTGCTGGCATTTAAGGTTCCCGCATTGGCATTGGACCCTGAAATAAGGGCAATGGCCTGAAAGCCGTGCTCGGGAGCAGTTGAGGTAACTTCTACCTCATAAGTGTATGTTGCACCTCCCAGGTATTCGGTTACAATGGCACCCGAAGTATCTTTTAATCGTGTATCAATGGTCGAAGAAAATGAACCACCCGAATGGCACGCATTGCATTGCTGGCCACCCGTTGCATTGAACGGTGACCCTGTGCGGTCTTTGCCTGTTTCGGTGGCAACACCCGTATCATCCGACATCAATAAAAAACTTCCAGCGCCTAAGCTGAGGAGAATGAAGAATGTTTTATACATTTTATACGTTTTTGGAGGTAAAGATAAGCAATAGGCTCCATGTTTGTATATACAATACCAGGCCCAATGCTTAAGGTTCTAAATTAATCAATTACAGTGAAATTTCCCATACCGTAACCCAAATTGACCGAATTGTACATGAAGAAGTGGGGGATTTACATGGTTGGGGGTCCAGCGTTAAAAGTTATTCGTTAATCGTTATTCGGGTGCATGGGTGTGACCCAAAAAATGTGCTAAATGGGGTGGATTGACTAAATCGTTTGGACATTAAACGTAAAATTAATTGGAGTGCAAGGGTCATCATCCAAAACGGCTGCATGAATTGTTTTGCCTCTTGGCCTGAGGCCTCACGTTTATCCTTTGCTCTAATTCGCGAAAACCATCTTCCCGCTTTGCTCAATTTTCCCATCAATCACCAGGCTGTAAATGAAAGTGCCCTGGGCGTGGTAACCATGCGTATACAACACCTCATTTATGCCTTTTCGCAATTCAATGGGCATCCGTGCAATTTCCTTTCCGCTCAAATCGGTTATAACGATGTGCGCACTCCTGTATTTTTTTTCTGTTGAAACCATTACCGAAATGGTGGTGGCTTCGTCAAACGGGTTAGGCGTATTGGGTAAAAGTTTGATCCCTTTTTTGGTTTGTTCATTTTGAACATTGGTGGGCACACTTACCAGTTTTTCACCCGAAAATAAACTTTCCACTCCGTTTGAATCAACCGATGCGACACTGATAAAATGTGCAACTGCAGGGTTTACCACAAATGTCCCGGCAGTATCGCTCATGTAAAAAACGGTGTCCCAATCGTGTGTGGCAGTGCGTACCGCCACCCGGTACAAATCGTATCCCTCTTCAGAAGTCAAATCCACATAAATGGAATCTTCACCGGCAACCGTCACATTAAATGTTGGTGTTTTCGGTCCGATTCCTGCCATGCCCAATGCATTTCCATTGATTGCCGCATTACGCGCCAAATAATTAAAGTCAACAAAAAAACTGTCAACAACCATGTCACCATCGGTATCGGCCCCCAATGTGTCGCGCACCGAGTGCTGCCGGTCAGTATATCCCGGGCCAACACCCGCATCGCCATGTTCATTGGCCGATGTAAACCGCATGGCCGTGTAACCGTGTTGCCTGAAAGGTATATGGTCTCCACCGCGGCCGGTACGGTCCTCGGGTGACTGTATGCGAATGTCCATAGGCACGGCTACATACGGCAATAATTCTTCGGTGTATTCAAGTTTGATGAACCGGCAGTATTGTTTGTGCGCTGAGTTGAAACTTCCTGCAGAGAACAAACGCACACCCAAACTGTCAACGTGCCCAAGTCCCGGACAGCTGGGCGGTGATGAAGTAGTGCCGCATAAAATTCCGCCTATTACATCATTGTTTTGAACGCATTTTACTTTAATGCCTTTTGACTGCACATAATCGGCAAAGGCTTCGGCACCGTCAAGGCCTTGTTCTTCACTGGTGGTCACTAAAAATACAAGGGTATGGTTATAGCTATACTTGCTCATAACACGGCACAATTCAATAACCAGGGCGGTACCGCTTGCATTGTCCTCAATGCCCTGCGCCACGCACGATGTATCACAAACCGTTTCGCACCGGCTGTCCATGTGTCCTTCAACAATAATAATGCGTTTATCGCTGGTGTCCATGCCGGGTAAAACTGCAAAGGCCATGCGGTGTTGCGACACACTGCAAATGGTTTGATCAAATTGTAAATAGGAGGTAATTAAACGGTTTTCATTGGCAGCGCTGTATTGCTGAAATTTTGAATAAACCCAGCGCCTTGCAGCACCATAACCATGAACGGCTGAAACTGTATCGGAACCTGTATTGCGGTTGTGAAAGGAAGCCATTTTAAAAATGGTTGCTTTCAGGCTATCGGTATTTATGCGTGCCAGTATTCCCTGTGAAATGCTATCGGGATGACAAATTACGGTTGACGCCATGTAGGTAGCCGGATTGTAGTTGCCCAACATAACTTGCTCGGCCGTTGGATTTGTGCTAAGTATATTGATAGCTTGTGCATTGATTTTTACCTGAGCGCACAAAGCCAAAAAGAATAAAAACAAAGCCTTTCTCATTCCTTAATTTTTGCAAAAGATAGGGGTTTTATTGGTTTTGCGCAAGCAACCGGGAGGTTATTGAACAAAAGAAAGATGGAGGGACGGGAATTTAACAAAAGCGGTCTTATACTAACCGCGTTTTGCTGATGCCATCCGCAACGTTTTAATTTTGTACAGACCTCTGGTTTTTAACCGTCACCTGATTTATCGCTCAGGAAAATTATCGGGTCATGACGCCTATTTGACCAAAATGCATTTTGGATCAACTAAACACAGTATTGCTTAAACAAAAAATCACTGCTGCTGTTGACAAAAATTTGGTTGGGAATATCGTTTGCATAAATTCTGTTGGTGTAAAACGGGCATGTTGTAGTTTAATCATCAATACCGTGCCTTTTATCGTTTTCATGAAAGAGGTCAGCATGATACGGTTATATTTGAGATTACCCGAAAACACAATGAACCGAAAAATCATTTTAGTTACACTCATGGTTTTTACGACCATGCTGGTCAATGCACGCATTCGGTCGAATTCCTCAACGTCACTGGCCTTGCATTTGAAAAACGCCCATCGTTGTTTCCTTGAGAGCAAGGCTGACAGTGGATATTTTTATACTACAAAAGCGTTATGGTTGGCCCGTTCCATGCAAATTGATTCCTCAATTGCGTTTTGTAATTATTTTTATGGCCGTTATTATTATGAAAAAGCACAATACAAAAAGTGTATCGCTTATAGCAAAAAGGCTTTGCAATGGATGGAAAAACATAACCGTCACTCCACAGCATGCAGGGCAATGATCCGGATTTCGGATTCGTACATAAGGTTGGGCAAGTATAACGAAGCGTTGAATTTTGCGTACAAAGCCCAGGGTATTTCAAAAAAAATTGGCGATACCACTACCTATATAAATAGCTGTTTGAGTGCATTTGAATTAAGCCTTTATCTAGAACAAAACGATAAAGCATACACTATTCTTGAAAATGCGTTGGCCTACCTGGGAAACAGCAAGCTATACAACTTGCACTTTACCCTGCACTCATCGTTTTGTTACTTTTTTGACGAAGTACAAGGCGATTCTTGCTTACGGCATGCCAAATTAACAGTAAAATACGCCCGGTTGACCAATAACCCGCATGCCCTATTAGAGTCCGAGTTCATGCTTGGGAACGCATACATGCAAAAAAAAGATTATGCGAAAGCGGAAGAACATTTTTTGAAGGTTATATATGAAACGGACGATGAACGGGAGCCAACGCTTTATAACAATACCAAATTTTCGCTGGCGGGAATTTATCATTACAAAGGTGATTTTCGTAAAAGCAATGCTTGTTTTAATGAGGTATTGGCCTTTTATAAAAAGAATGCTATGGTAAAAGAAATACTGGATGTTCACTGGTGGTTGTCAAAAAACGAAGAGGCCCGGGGAAATTACCAAAAAGCATTTGAGTATTTCAAAATCTATTCAACCGGGCATGATTCGCTTGTTACCAATGAAAAAATCCAACGCTTAAATGAAAAACATGTCGCACAACAACTCAGGGAAAAAGAAATTCAGCTTAAACTAAAACAGGAGTCCGATATAAAAGTTCAAAAAGCATTGTATAAACAAAAGCAACAGTATACAATAATAGGATTCATGCTTGTGATAATTATTCTGGCAATTTTATTTTTTGTTTTGTATAGCCGCTACCGGTTTAATAAAGAGCGCAGTGAGCAACAGCTTTTACTCAAACTGAAAGATGCTGAAATAACAGGTCTTCAAACGCAAATGAACCCGCATTTCATTTTTAATTCATTGAATTCAGTGCTGGATTTCATTCAAAAGTCGAAAAACGAGGAAGCGGGGAATTTTATCGTAAAATTTTCACGTCTCATTCGCAATGTTTTGGAAAACTCCAGTAAGCGCCACATTGGGTTGGATGAAGAAATAGCTTTTATAAAACTCTATATTGAACTTGAAGGCATCCGGTTCGGGAAAAACTTTGACTTTCATTTAAAAGTTGATCCGGGCATTGAAATCCCGAACACGGTTGTTCCGCCTATGATATTACAACCCTATATAGAAAATGCAATTTTACATGGTATACAGAACAAACAGAAGTTAATGGATGAACAAAAAATGGAATTCAGGGGGTTGTTGCTGGTGGAATTTAAAAAATCGGATAAAGAGATAATATGTGAAATAAAAGACAATGGCGTAGGATTGACAAAAGCAGCAGAAATAAAGAAGAACAAATTATACGCTCACAAATCGATGGGCATGCAAATAACAAAAAATCGCCTGGAACTGATGACGAGCCGTGTTTTGGCCATCAAAACCAGAGAAGTGTTTAATGATAAAGAGGTTCAGGGCGTTCATACCAGCATAATTTTACCTTTAACAGAAATATTTTAAAATGATTACGGCAGTATTAGTAGACGATGAGCCCAACGCACTGAATTATTTGCAAACGTTGGTTGAAAAAAATGTTCCTGAAATTATACTTACAGGCAAAGCTTCCAATATTTCGGAAGCTGCACTTCTCATTGAAAGAGTGAAGCCGGACATTGTTTTTTTAGACATAGAGTTGCAGACGGCCACCGGATTTGACCTTTTAGCCCAAATAAATAATCTCAATTTTCAGGTAATATTTACAACAGCACATGAAAAATACGCGTTAAAGGCCATTAAGTTTGCAGCAGTTGATTTTTTAATCAAACCAATTGATACCGATGAATTGAAAGCCGCTGTAACAAAAGTCATCCGGCAAACATCCGGCAACGCCCGGCATGTCGGGCTTGATGTGTTGTTGGCAAATCTCAAAAGCGGGCAGCCAAATAAAAAAATAGCCATTAGCACAACCAAGGGAATCAGCGTGGTTGAAATAACGAAAATAGTTTATTGTAAATCGGATGGACCATATACTGAAATCCATACAGTAAATGAAACTGTTTTAAGTTCAAAGAATTTAAAAGAATACGAAGACCTGCTCGATGAAAACGGCTTTTTCAGGTGCCACAAATCTTTTTTAATTAATTTGAATGAAATCAAACAATATGTGCGCGCTGACGGGGGGTATGTTGTTATGAGTAACGGGCAGCGCATTGATGTTTCGGACCGGAAAAAAGAAGAATTGCTTAAAAAATTATCACCAGGAATTATAGTGTTTGATTAAGTTTATGGACCTGCAGAATAAACGGGCCATTTTATTCAGCCCGTTTATGCATGCAGGGTTTTTGGTTATTGTTTTATTAACTTGAGTGTTTGCTGTTTTCCATCGGATGAAACAATTGTAACGGAATAAAATCCGGGAGCATATGTTCCAAGATCAAAGTGGTTGGCATGTTGGGTTTCTGTAAACAGTGTTTTTCCAGCGGCATCGCTTAGTGTAACGGTTATAAAATTTCCTCCCGAAATCATGATTTTTCCGGTTGTTGGATTTGGGAATACATTGAACCTGTTGTCCGGGGTAACAGGAGAAATGCCAAGCCCGGTTATGCTGGTGCAAACACTGGTATCAGAACATACCGCTTCGGTAACTATAACGGCATAATCACCGTTTACGCTAGCTGTAAAATTGGCAGCTGTTTCGCCAGCAAGGGGAGCGTTGGTTGAACAGTCAATCCATTGATATACATCAGCGCTTATATTCACGCACGAAATGGTATTGAGCGTTGTGGTTACACTTGTATTAATGGGCAATGGTTCGCTTATGGTAAACGCATCAGCCATTGAACAGGCATTATCATCGGTTACAACTACAGTATAGGTGCCTGCTGGCAAGCCTGATAGATCCTCGGTAATAAACGCACCGGAATTCCAATTATAAATGTACACACCCGAAACAGTTCCCCCGCTAACGGTTAAATCAATTGCCCCATCTGTAAAGCCATTGCACGTTGCATTGGTTGTTGATGCGCCAATGGATATGGGTGCCGGTTCTGTAACGGTAAACATTTGTACAGCGCTGCACGCATTATCATCCGTTACAATTACGTTATAGGTACCGGCAGGCACTCCTGATAAATCCTCGGTTGAAAAGGCACCCGAATTCCAATTGTAGGTGTACGTTCCCGAAGCGGTTCCTCCGCTAACGGTCAGGTCAATTGTTCCGTCCGATAATCCGTTGCACGTTGCATTGGTTGTTGATGCGCCCATTGAAATGGCCGTTGGCTCGGTAAGGTTATACGTTTGCATGGCAAAGCATGCATTATCATCGGTTACAACTACACTATAGGCGCCTGCCGCTAATCCTGACAAATCTTGAGTTGAAAAGGCGCCTGCATTCCAATTGTAGGTGTATGTGCCCGATACGGTCCCTCCGCTAACGGTTAAATCAATTGCCCCGTCTGACGAGCCGTTACAACTTGTATTTGTTGTTGATGCACCAATTGAAATGGCCGTTGGTTGAGTAATGGTAAAGGATTGCGAAGCTGTACAAGCGTTATCATCAGTTACCACAACGGTATACGAACCAGCCGGTACTCCTGATAAATCTTCGGTTGTATACATGCCCGAATTCCAATTATAATTATACGTTCCCGAAACAGTGCCTCCACCTACGATCAGTTCAATTTCCCCGTCCGATGAACCATGGCATGATGCATGTGTTATTGTCAGAGCGCCCATTGAAATGGCCGTTGGTTCGGTAACAATATACGTTTCAGAATCACTGCAGCCCAAATTATTTGTAGCAATTAACGCGTAGGTTCCCGCTCCCAGCCCGCTAATGTCTTCGGTTGAAAAAGTTCCTGCGTTCCAGCTATACATTATGGAAGATGCTCCCGAACCTGCGGTTACATTTATGTTTATTTCGCCATTGCTGTCACCGTTGCAACTTAACGACAAAGCTGAGGAAGGGTCTAACGTAACCGTTGGAGCATCGTTAACCGTTACTGTTATGGCGGTTCGGGTTAAACTTGCCGTACAGGCACTGTCTTGTGCATATACTGTAAGCGAACCAAACAGCGTTCCGGTCAAATAAGAACTTCCACCTCCCAAATAAGTTCCACCGCTCGAAGCGGTATACCACCCAATGGTTCCTGAACCGCTAACTGTTAGCGTGGTTGCATTGTTTTCGCATATGGTCAAATTGGCTGCAGGCGTTGTGTTTGTGGGTGCGGCTGGTGTATTGCACCCTTGCCCGATGAAATACGGTTTAAAATGCGATGCGTCATAATAAGCTATTCCTATTGTGTTATCATTTAAAAACAGTGCCGAAGCGTGCTCGCCCACGCGTCCGGTTGAGTAAACCGTTTGTGGCGCACCCCATGACGTTCCGTTCACATCGTTTGACTTAATTGACTTGAGATCACTATTATTGTATTCATAATAAACAACAATCGGGGTGCTGCCATTGAACAAAAGGTTTGCGTATTGCCCGCTGGAAGTAAGCGGTATGTTGTCAATTACGAGTGGAGCTCCCCATGCAGTTCCATTTATATCGGTTGCCCTTACATAATAAAGGTCAATGGAAGAAGCATTGTAATAAGCAATGGCCGGATTGTTGTTTACCACGCACAGCGAACTGAACTGGCCCACATTGCTGACGGTTGATACAACGGTGACAGGTGCTCCCCAAGCAGAGCCATCGGCATTGGTTGCCCGTACGTATTTTAAATCGGTATTGGTGTAATCATGATATGCAATGGCCGGATTACCGTTCACCAGTAACATAGAAATGTGCTGGCCAACGTTGCCAGTTGCATCCAGTGTAATGGGGGCGCCCCACGCAGTTCCATCAGCATTGGTAGCCCTGATAAATTTCAGGTCACCATTTGTACCATCATAATAAGCAATAGCAGGGTTTCCATTGACCACCATCATTTTTACAAATTGTCCGACATTTCCGGTTGAGACCAATGTCATAGGAGTACCCCATGTGGTTCCATTGGCATCGGTAGCCCGTATGTATTTTACATCGTAATTGTTGTTATCCTGGTAGGCAATTGCCGGTTTACCGTTTACCATTGCAAGCGATGAATAAACACCGGCATTGACAAGCGTATCCAATGATACAGGCGTACCCCAGGTTGTTCCCTGTGCATCCAATGCCCTTACATACCTGAGTTGAATATTTGACAGGTCTCTGTAAGTAATAGCGGGATTTCCATTTACCAGGGTGGTTGAATTAAATGTTCCACGGTTTGCATTGCCATCAAAATACTTAAAATTGGTCCAGCCCAACCCGTTCACATCGTTTGACCGGCAAAACACCATTTGTTGTTTTGTGGCATCATGATAAGCAACGGCCGGATTGCCACTCACGGTAATTGTTGAAATGTATTGGCCCACATTTCCGGTTGTTTGAATGCTTGTGGGTGCGGGCCAGGCGGTACCATTCGCATCCGATGATTGCACTATTTTCATATCGGCATTGGTATAATCATAAAACGCTATGGCGGGCCTGGCGTTGGCAATCATAAGCTCAGTGTGGTAACCTACTATTCCGGTTGAATGCACGGTTACAGGAGAGCCCCATGTTGTTCCGGTGGTGTTGGTAGCGCGTACATAAACCACATCGTTGCTGAAATAATCATAATTGGCAATAGCCGGATTCCCGTTAACGGTCGCAAGCGAAGTAAAGAGCCCC
>DASPJQ010000549.1:0-2218 GCA_035628535.1 Flavobacteriales bacterium
TACGGATTTTTGCGGTCGGTGTTTGATGTGTTTGAACGGTACCGCACCCCCATTGACATGATTACTACCAGCGAAGTGGCGGTTTCACTTACCATTGACAACCATACCCATTTATATGAAATTGTGAATGAATTGAAAGAATTTGGCCAGGTTGATGTGGAGACCGATCAAACAATAATTTGCATTGTGGGAAGTTTGGTTGCCGAGAAAAAAGGATATGCCGCTGAAATTTTCAAAGCGCTTAAAGATGTGCCTATAAGGATGGTTTCGTATGGCGGCAGCGACCACAACGTGTCGGTACTGATACATTCACACCACAAAAAGGCCGCGCTGCAGGCATTGAATGCAGGGTTGTTTTATAATTGAACAGTAGCGAGGTGGGCTACGTACGCCTGTAACAACTTTTTTATTCACCCGAAACCATTTTAAGTCCAGTGGGGCAGCCACAATAACAAACCAAATACATGAACAATTTTCCAATAGATAAATTCACCCGACTGAAAACGCCCTTTTATGCATACGATATGCAGTTGCTGGAGCGTACCATTGACACCGTTGTAAAATACGCAACAGCCTATAAATTTCATGTGCATTATGCATTAAAAGCCAACAGTAACGAACCCATTTTAAAACTCATAAGCAAAAAAGGCCTGGGTGCCGACTGTGTGAGCGGGAACGAGGTACTGCGTGCAACCAAAACCGGTTTTAAGAATAATGACATTGTACTGGCCGGGGTTGGAAAAACCGATGAAGAAATAATAATCGGTTTGAAAAACGACATTGCCTGTTTTAATGCCGAATCAGGTGAAGAATTAAAAATCATTGACCAGCTTGCAAAACAAAACAACGTTACGGCCCGCGTAGCGTTGCGATTAAACCCGAATGTGGATGCCAATACGCATAAATATATTACCACCGGTTTGAGTGAAAATAAATTTGGCATTGGTTTGCATGAACTGGACGAAATTGTGGAATTGGTAAGGTCGCTCACAAGCCTTTCATTAAGCGGTATGCATTTCCACATTGGCTCGCAAATTACTGATCTGAACGCATTCAAATCGTTATGCAATAAAGCCAATGAATTGAACCGGTGGTTCATCCAGAAAAATTTTTCACTGAAACATTTGAATGTAGGAGGCGGCCTGGGTATTGATTACATGACGCCCGATGAAAAATCAATTGCCGATTTTGAAAATTATTTTGGTTTGTACCATAAATTTTTAGAATTGAATCCAGGCCAGCAGGTGCATTTTGAACTGGGTCGAAGCATTGTGGCGCAATGCGGGAGTTTGATTTCACGTGTTATTTTCATTAAACGCGGCATTAAAACCAATTTCATGATTATTGATGCCGGAATGACCGAGTTGATGCGCCCCGCCTTATATGGAGCTTTTCATAAAATACAGAACCTGACAAAAGGCAATACCATTATGAACAAAGAGTTTTATGATGTGGTAGGCCCGGTGTGTGAAAGCACCGACTGTTTTGGCAAACGGCTGAGCTTACCCGTTTCAGAACGGGGCGATTTGATTGCCATACGATCGGCCGGGGCTTATGGCGAGGTAATGGCCAACCGGTATAATTTGCGGGAGCTGAACGAGAGTGTTTATTATTAAAAAACATAAAAATCTAATAATCAATGTACTAAATGCGCTTTTTGTGGTTCATTTTTAATTCCTTTTTTTCAATTTTCTGATCAATAAAGCCAAAATTACAATTAACTACTGTTGCGAATGTAGAAAACAAAAAATGTATTTAACCGGACTTACTTTGGCCATCTTAATTTTTTATGTAAAGTAATTTATTTGATTGGATTTAAGAGGAGGTGATATAGATTTGTCATTAGGAAGGCAAGGAATAAACCTCAAAATACGGAATCAAAAAAATAGTAAGCGGAAGGAAATAGAATTATTGGTTAAAGACCCGTTCAATCGGGTAAACTGAACGAATCGCTTTATTTTTAGGCAACGGCCTTGGTGAATTCCCGTCTTTTGGATATATTTACCCCAAACAGGTGAACCCGCACGAAATAGCCATGTCTTCCTTTTTTATATAAGTTGCATGGCTATTCCATTTGACAAATAAAAACAATTATGTCCAAATGAAAACGTTATTACTTTTTTTACCCTTTCTAGCCCTTGCCGGCTATATGATGAACGTTGGTGAACGACCCGTTCAACTAAAAGAATCAAAACACACGCATAAAAAAGAAAACGAA
>DASPJQ010000550.1:0-1218 GCA_035628535.1 Flavobacteriales bacterium
TTTTGCCACGGCAAAGGCCATACCACCAAAAGCGCCAATGGGAGCCAGGTACATGACATATTTCAACGCTTTGAAAACATAATCGGAAACGTTATCCAGGAAATCAACAATTTTTTCGCGGCTTTTTACGTACGTCACAACAACTCCTGTAACAATTGCAATTATCAATACCTGCAACGTTAAGTTTGACAAGAAAAAACCTGCCCATGTAAACTCCCCGGCCGCCTGGGCGTAGTGTGAAACATCACCGGTATCCAGTGCCGAACGGTCAATGCTGCCCGGTTGAACAACCAGGGCCACAACTATTCCCAAAGCCAGCGCAAATGTGGTAATGACCTCAAAATAGATGAGCGCTTTCAATCCCATGCGTCCCACTTTTTTTAAATCGCCAATGGCGCCAATTCCCGGCACAATGGTGAGAAAAATAATGGGCCCGATAAATACTTTTATGATTTTGACAAACCCCGTACCCAAGACTTCCATTTTTTTGCCGGTTTCGGGAGCGTATTGGCCAACTAAAATACCGGCTATAATGGCCAACAGTACCTGGAAGGCCGTGTTTGTGATGAGTCTATAGGAAAATGATTTTTTCAAGTAAACTTAATGGTGTAAATATAGACATTCCCTTTAAACAAAGACTGTAGTACGGGTACTATAAAAATTCAGCATGGCTCAGCCAGAATGGAAACCATATAAAACAATTTTACGCTTGATTGAGAACGGTTTGTTTAAGTAAAAATCAATTCCTAATTCAGGTTCTTCAGTATTACACTCCAATTCAAAACCGCTCAGGTGAATTCCGGGACAATTGAGGACCATTTGAACAGGATCACGACCGGTATAATGCACAAGTTGGTAATCGGGGTTAACTACAGCAGTTTCACCGTATCCTTCATACGTTTGACTGAATTGCCAGAACCCGAATATTGAATGCCCGTGTGCTTCTACAAAAATATGAGGTCTGTTACAAATGTGTTTTGTGAAACCAATAAAGGCATATTTTAACCAGGGTTCTTGTGCAATGCGCTGTGTAAGTTGATAGTCGCACGCGTCTAATAATACAGAACTGAAATTTTCACTTTCGTTTTTTGGGATTCATGGTAATGCCAACGCTTTATTTCAACTTCTCCAACGTAAGGCACCAGGAACTGTATTGGGAGCAAATGTTTTTCACCGGCCTTAATGTATGCCTGCATTTCAGCAACAAAACTTTCAATT
>DASPJQ010000551.1:0-2308 GCA_035628535.1 Flavobacteriales bacterium
TTCTTCACTGGCAAAATCCATTTTTTTGAGTTGTACCGGCTCATGAATTTCGGGCAAATACAACTGCAACGACTGTTTCATCCCCGAAAGCGCCAGGTTTTTTAACCGTTTTATATTGGTGTTTTTTTTAAACGTGCGTTCCGTTAGCAATGGTGTAATGGAGGCCACACCCAGTTCGGTGGCCTTTTCAACCAACCACTCCAGGCGATCGGCCATTTTGGTGGGACTCACATATAAATGCACCTGGTTAATGGATTTTTTTTCTTGTTTGACCAATTCAATTCCATTTGCAATAAATTGTTTTTTTCCAACCAGCTCCACCTGTCCTTTATACAATTTTCCAAATCCATCGGTAAAATAAATTTCTTCACCGTTCTTAAGGCGTAAAGCCTGCAGGGCATGCGTGGTTTCGGACTCATCAAAAGCCGCAGCATCATTTGTAATTTGTTGTGTATAAAACAATTGCATGGTTAAAAGTCATTCCCGTTTACGTGTCCGTTTATTTATAATTTAGCTAAAAATAAGCAACTTATGGCTAACAATCTTTTAAAAGGAAAAAAAGGGATCATTTTTGGCGCACTCAATGATATGAGCATAGCCTGGAAAGTGGCCGAACGTGCACACGAAGAAGGCGCTGAAATTATTTTGACCAATGCACCCATTGCCATGCGCATGGGCGAAATCAATAAACTGGCCGAAAAAACAGGTGCAAAAGTAATTCCCTGCGATGTTGCAGTTGACGCTGACGTGGAAAAACTTATTGATGGATCATTGGAACATTTTGGCGGTAAGGCTGATTTTGTTTTACATTCCATCGGCATGTCATTAAACATACGCAAAGGCAGGCATTATACCGAACTGGATTACGAATTCATGAAAAAAACATTGGATATTTCTGGCATATCATTACACCGCGTGTTACAACATTGCTATAAAAAAGATGCTATCAATGAATGGGGATCGGTTGTAGCGCTAACGTACATTGCCGCGCAGCGCGTATTTCCTGATTACAATGAAATGGCCGATGCCAAATCGCTGCTTGAGTCCATTACCCGTAGTTTCGGCTACCATTATGGTGTAAAACGCAAGGTGCGTATCAATACCATTTCACAGTCGCCAACCATGACTACGGCCGGCAGCGGTGTAAAAGGTTTCAATGAATTTATTTCATACAGTGACAGCATGAGCCCGCTTGGCAATGCCGATGCGCTTTCATGTGCTGATTACTGCATTACCATGTTCAGCGATTTAACGCGGTACGTGACCATGCAGAATTTATTTCACGATGGCGGCTTCAGCAACACAGGCGTATCACAGAAGGTGATTGATAAATTTGGATAAATACACCACGAATGGCGCCAATGACACGAATAAAAATCAAAAGGCATAAACCAGGCAACTGACTATCTTGATCTACAGTCACTAATTGTAACGGATCTTTATTCGTGTGTTTTGCGTGAAAGAAACGCATGTAGTCAAAAAAAAATAAAAATCACTGGTGTTATTGGTGACATTGGTGGCTAAAAAATAAAAACATGGATTCTATTATTTTTAAACAGGATGGCAACGTAGCCGTTCTGACCTTAAACCGCCCGGCTGTGTTCAACAGCTTTAACCGCGAAATGGCCCTGCTGCTGCAACAACGCTTAGATGAATGCGCCAATGATAAAAGCATACGCGCCTTGTTGCTTACCGGTGAAGGCAAGGCCTTTTGTGCCGGCCAGGATTTACAGGAAGCCATGGGCGGTGGCGATATCTCTATTGAAAAAATTGTAAATGAACATTACAACCCTATTATAAAACGCATACGCTCCATTGAAAAACCAATTGTTTGCGCGGTAAATGGTGTAGCAGCCGGTGCAGGCGCCAACATTGCCCTGGCCTGCGATGTGGTGGTTGCCGGCTCGGGCGTTAGTTTCATACAGGCCTTTAGCAAAATTGGTTTGATACCCGACAGCGGGGGTACGTTCTTTTTACCGCGTTTGATTGGTTACGGTAAAGCCAGCGCCCTCATGATGCTTGGCGAGAAGGTAAGCGCTTACGATGCTGAAAAAATGGGTATGATTTATAAAGTAGTTGACGATGCCGGACTGATGAATACGTCCATGCAATTGGCCGAAACATTGGCCGGCATGCCTACGGTTGGGCTTGGTTTAACAAAGCGGTTAATGAATGAATCGTTTACCAACGATCTTGCAAAACAACTCGAAGCTGAAATGCACCTGCAAGCCAAAGCGGCCAAAACCTATGATTATAACGAAGGGGTAAAGGCTTTTTTGGAAAAAAGAAAGCCTGTGTTTAAAGGTGA
>DASPJQ010000552.1:0-8479 GCA_035628535.1 Flavobacteriales bacterium
CTCGTTTTCCTGTTTGTAACAACCATTAACGCACAGGACCTTCGCAAAAACGGTTCGTTATTTGGTAAAGTAGAATCAAACGGTGATGTGCGCATCAACGGCAGCTTAAAAGGTAAATTTGAATCCAATGGCGACATTCGCGTGAATGGCAGTTTGAAGGGGAAAATCGAATCGAACGGTGATATCCGCAAAAACGGCTCACTTGTAGGAAAAATTGAAAGCAATGGCGATGTACGCCTGAACGGAAGCCTGGTTGGGAAAATTGAAAGCAACGGTGACGTACGCAAAAACGGGAGCCTTATCGGATCAGCCAGGGGCGTAAAAAAAGAATATGCTGCTGCGATATTCTTTTTTGGATTTTTTGATTAAACCGTATAAAATTTTATGCGATTCTGGTAAATGTGCCAAAAACCTATCAACTGGTCGGGACGGGTTCATTATAGGCTATAATATTGTACAACTAATCATTTAAAACGAACCTTATGAAAAAATTCATCTTCCCGGCAATTTGTACATTTATTGTAGGAACCACTGCCTGTTTAAGCAGCGCTTTTACTACCGTTAGCGGCAACATTGATTTCAAAATTGAAAACAACACCGGTGCTGAATTCAATTATTGCGTAAATGGCGGGCATAATTATATCAGCAACGGTTCAACCAAATCGTTCAGCTATTCAGTTGGCCAGGATTTTTATTACATTGAAAACAGCAACTGTGGCAAACAATGGTTTGAAGTAAGCAGCGATATGCAGGGAAAAACCTATAAGGTTACCGATTTATAATGCGGATCTCATGGTCTCGCAATGTACAAGTCCACACCCATTGTAACACACCCATGATCACGAGCACAATCAACTACAGCGCTGCCAGCATCGTAACAAGCTTTGCTTCGCCAGGATGCCCTGCTAACTGATACTATTTATTTACCAATCTTTATTGTTGCTTTGTCAAAAGGCGGATAGCAGGAATGTGGTCCGCTTTTTTACTTGGCTCGAAGAGACGCAAAGCCGCAGCGACATGGATTGATACCACGAAAATGTAAAAGCACAGGAATATGGCAAGGCTTTTTTATTCCCGATATACTGATACACTAGTAACAATCCCCCAATTCTTCCATTTTACCCAAAAACTTCGCCTTGGCCGGCCAAACATACAAATCAATCACTGCCCTGGCACGGGCAAAATATTCGCGTATATGGGTTTTTAGTCCGTTTGTACCTTCTACATCTTTTGCATTGAACCCAATTACATCCATGCCGTGCTTGCGCGCAATAAACACCGCTCGCTGGTTATGGAATTTTTGGGAAATGACAATAAACTTATTTTGCCCGAACACTTTTTTCATACGCAATATGCTGTCAAACGTTCGCAATCCTGCAAAATCACAGGTTATTTTACATTCAGGCACGCCCAGCCGAACCAATTCCTCTTTCATCATGGACGGTTCGTTATAATTTTTCTGAGAATTATCGCCACTCACCACTACACGGTTTATTTTTCCGGCTTTGAACAAATCAACCGCAGCACGTATGCGGTATTCAAAAAAAAGGTTTTTGCGCCCACCAGGCAATGTGCGCGATGTACCTAATACCATAGCGACTTCTGTTTTTGGAACGGTATTTACTTCATCGTATAAAAAATTGCGGGTACTCCCGTTGACCCATATATTGGAAGCTGTTACAAACATGGTTAACATTACCGCAGACCAGACACTCCATTTAAACCATCGTCTTTTGTAAAGCTTCCTGAGTTTTTTAAATCGGCTTTTCATTCAGCTTTTTGATGTATTTGGCAATATCGGCTGTTGCATAACGCTGCAGCACAATTTTGGACTCCATAACGGGCGTCATACGCGTGGCCATTTTTATTCCTGCTAAATTAGCCGCCTGCAGGGCATCAAGCAACTCAAATAAATTATTTGCTTCAGCCGTTTTATTATCCGAAGTCATGGCGCTTAAAAAAGCCCTTACCGGGTAAAGGCACGAAACAAATTCAGCGTGGTTCAACCGGGTATGCTCAAAAAAAGGAAAAGGGTCAAAATCAACGCTGTCATCATGCCTGATTTCGATCAATAAATTGTTGTAGGCTTTGTTTGACAAATCGTCCAGCATTTCTGTGCGGGACCTTTTGTTCAACCCGTTTACGGTTAACGAATAATATGAATCGCCACTCAGTATACCAATGTGGTACGGGGTACGGTGAAGTTTGTGTACAACAAGAAATGTTTTGTACCGGCATTCGGCCACATCAAGCGGTAAAACGTTTTCTAAAAGATAATTTTCCATTTGGTTTCACACTAAGTTTATTTGCCCGCTGCGGCCGGAACTTTAAAGAAAAGAGCAATGACAGTAATGTAATCGATCAAATTGTGTAGTGATTATAATCCATTGACACTTACTGATCAAATCAATACCCGTCATGACCATCAGCGTTCCCTTTCCACATAAACACCTTTAAACACATATTCGGCCGGGCCCTTCAGCCGCACTTTTTCAAACACCGAAAAATGCTGCTCAAAACTTACTTCCAGTTTTCCGCCACGTGTTTCAACCATTACGCGCGGCTCGGTTGCATAGGATGCGGCAAATACCAACGCACAGGCGGTTACACCAGTACCACAACTCAGCGTTTCATCTTCCACGCCTTTTTCATACGTGCGTATTTTAATGCCCCCGGGAACGACCTCAAAAAAATTGACATTGGTCCCCACAGGCGCATACAATTCATCGTACCGTAATTTCCGGCCCACATCAATCACATTAATATCGTTAAGTGAATTTTTTTCCAGCACAAGATGCGGAGAACCTGTATTGATAAACACCCCGTTTTTATCGCGTTTGATTTCATTGACATTGCGCATTGAAATGGAAATTTCATTTCCTTCAACACGGGCATCATGCAATCCGTCAAATGCTTCAAACGTCATTTCATTTTTAGTAACCATGCCCTGGTCCGTTGCAAACCTTACAGCACAACGGCTCCCGTTTCCGCAAAAACTCTGGCTTCCGTCAGGATTATAAAACCAAAGCGTAAAATCGGCCTTATCGCTTTTTTCCAGCACCATCAATCCATCGGCACCAATGCCGAATTTGCGGTCGCACATTTTTTGAATGAGTTTGGGATCCGTTCGGTTGAAAGCATCAGCCGGCATTTGAAAGCCATTTATGAGAATAAAATCGTTTCCTGTTCCCTGGTATTTAAAAAAATCAATTGGCATGACTCATCACTTCGGCACAAACCGCTTTATCTTTAATGGGTTTTAAATCACAAAATTCGGTACAGGGCTTTACCAGGTATACATTGTTAAGCGTTACCATGTACAAATCGGCACCGTGCTTTACCATTTTAACGCCATCGGGCAATACGCCAAACACAATCATGCGGTCGCGGCCCATGCGGTATCCCTTATAATTAACCGGGCTTTCCCAAAACTCAAGGGTTATTTTGCCTTTACCGGGTGTTTTTACATCAATCATGGTATTAAGCAATGAATCGGTATTGTTCTTTTGCGGCACGTATCCCAGGACAGGAAACAATTTTTTCATGATAAATTTATCGGCCCGGATTACTGTATTTTCACTAAAAACGCTTTTTTCAACAGTTACATTGGCATTGGGATCAACAACACTGCCAGCCTTTACCAAACTGTCATACAACCGTGAATTTTTGTCAATGTTTTCATACGTTTCAATGCCTGAACCTGCAGGGATTTTTATTTCATATTTCGCAGCATTGTTGTCGGCCAGTATCTTATTGAGTTTATCAAGCGATGAGTCCTTTTCAGGGATTGTGTCAAAATAACGGTGGCCTGGTTTTTGTTTTTCAACCGTTTTTTTTGGCGATGAAAAAAACGTGGTATAGGCTATATAGGACCCCATTCCTACAGTGGAAATTCCTAAAACGGTTACCAGGATTTTTGAAGTTTTTAACATTCAGGGCTTGCTTTTTTTACCGCCATTTTACAATTTTGAATCACTAACATGCAGAATTAAAATTAACGTATTTTAACCCGGATGAGAGTAACATTTGGTACCCATATACGTTTTTTTTCAACCGGAGTTTTAAATAAAACTGTGGAAAACTAAAATATACAACAAACATTATTATGAAATATTCATGCTCCAACAGGGCCAAACATATGAATATTCCATGTAACCATTAAAAAACAAGTTATTGACATGAAACAAACAATAAAGAGTTTCGCGATAGCCTTGCTGGGCGGGGCTGTTGCGGTAGGAGCGTACGACTACTACAAGCCTGCTCCAAAAGCATACGTTATTGAGAACGTAAAAGCCGCCAACCCGGTTAAGTTTGCGTCCTATGCGGGGCCCGTTCCTGCAAGTATCGACTTTACCATGGCTGCTGAAAAAAGCCTGAATGCAGTAGTGCATATCAAGACCCAGATGAAAATGGAATCGTCTTACGGGCGTGATCCTTTTTATGAGTACTTTTTCGGGCCTCAAGGCGGCAGCGGGCACATGGCCGAAGCTTCCGGTTCAGGTGTGATCATTCGTAATGACGGTTATATTGTAACCAACAACCACGTTATTGACAATGCTTCAAAAATTTCGGTTACCTTAAATAACAAGAAAACCTACGAGGCAAAACTGGTTGGTACCGACCCGTCTACCGATATTGCCGTGCTTAAAATTGATGCGGCCGGATTGCCCTATGTGGAATTCGGTAATTCAGATGAAGTGCGTATTGGCGAATGGGTATTAGCCGTTGGAAATCCGTTTAACCTTACATCAACCGTTACAGCTGGTATTGTAAGCGCAAAAGGACGCAACATCAATATTCTTAAGGGTAATAAAGAACAGAATATTTTCCCGATCGAATCCTTCATACAAACCGATGCGGCCGTAAACCCAGGTAACAGCGGTGGAGCATTGGTGAATACACAGGGACAACTGGTGGGCATCAATACCGCCATTGCTTCCAACACTGGATCGTATTCAGGTTACTCATTTGCGGTACCTGTTAACATTGTGAAAAAAGTATCGACCGATATTATTGAAACCGGTATAGTGCAACGCGCTTTCCTGGGAGTAAACATCCAGGACATTGACCAAACCCTTGCTGATGAACTGAAGCTGGACAATAACAGTGGCGTTTATGTTGCTGGCATGGTTGAGGGTGGCGCTGCCGAAAATTCAGGTCTGAAAAAAGGTGACATTATTTTAAGTGTTGGCAGTGTTGATGTAAACAATACCCCTGAATTGCAGGAGCAAGTTGGCAAATACAAGCCAGGACAGGCCATTGACATTCGTGTAAAACGCGGCAACCAACAGTTGATTGTTCCCGTTACGCTTCGCAATGCTGAAGGCAGCACAGCCAAAGTTGAAAAGGTTAAGGTAGATGTAAAATCAGGTTTGGGTGCTACCTTTTCAAAAGCCAGTGTTGAGGAATTGAAAAAACTGGACGTTGAAAATGGTGTCAAAATTACCAGCCTGGGTCAGGGAAAACTTGCCCAACTGGGAGTGAAAAAGGGATTCATCATTACCAAAGTTGACGATGAGCCCGTGTCAACACCTGACGAACTGATTGAAATATTAAGCAGTAAAAAAGGCGGTGTATTGCTTGAAGGCGTATATCCCAACGGCACCAAAGCCTACTACGGATTTGGCATGTAAGCTAGTCCGTTTTTAGTGACCAAGCTGGTTGATAAAAAACATTGAAAGCTAAAATTCAGATAATTAGGGGTGGACAAATGTCCTCCCCTTTCTTTTTATATAATTCATAATTCTTTTGGTTAGTGTTACCAAATGGCTTAATTTTGCCAACTTTCCTTTTTTTAGGGGAGACAGCACTTACTTAACAGACCAATTTACATGAGGCAGCTAAAAATTACGAAGTCGATCACCAATCGCGAAAGTCAGTCACTTGACAAGTATTTACAGGAAATCGGAAAAGAAGAATTAATCACAGCAGAAATTGAAGTTGAATTAGCACGCAGGATCAAAGCAGGCGATCAGATTGCGCTTGAAAAGCTTACCAAAGCCAACCTGCGTTTCGTAGTGTCGGTAGCCAAACAATACCAGAACCAGGGCCTGACACTGCCTGACCTTATTAATGAAGGAAACCTTGGGTTAATTAAAGCCGCACAACGTTTTGATGAAACACGCGGGTTTAAATTCATTTCTTATGCCGTTTGGTGGATTCGTCAATCCATCCTGCAGGCGTTGGCCGAGCAATCGCGTATTGTGCGCCTTCCTTTAAACCAGGTAGGATCGCTGAATAAAATCAATAAGGCCTTTTCAAAACTTGAGCAGGAATATGAACGTCCGCCAAATGCAGGTGAACTGGCATCGGTACTTGACATTCCTGAAGACAAAATTACAGACACCTTGCGCGTATCGGGCCGCCATGTGAGCGTTGATGCTCCTTTTGTTGAAGGCGAAGACAATTCGTTGCTTGACGTTTTGGTGAACAGTGACAGCCCGCGTGCCGACCAAATGTTGTTGAGCGAAAGTTTACAGCGTGAAATTGAACGTTCGCTGAGCACGCTTACTGAACGTGAACGTGATGTAATTAAATTGTTTTTCGGCATTGGCATGAACCACGGATTAACGCTTGAAGAGATTGGAGCAAAATTTGATCTGACACGTGAACGTGTGCGCCAGATCAAAGAAAAAGCCATCCGCAGATTGCGCCACACTTCAAGAAGCAAACTTTTAAAAGCATATTTAGGACAATAAAAACAAAAGCCATGAGAAATCGTGGCTTTTTTTATGTCCCACACGAATGTACCGATACACCAACAAAGAACTATCAAACAGTTAATTTATAAATAGCATATTTCACAATGAGCACAATTGCAACAACACAACAGTACGAGTCATTATTGAAAGAATACGTAGCGCAGGAGAAAGCAGCCGTTGACATCATTAGCGCAGTAGGCCACCTGATGTTTGAAAAATCGGTTGAACTGGTTTTATTCCGCAATCCGTTGGTGGATGTAACCGTTTCAAACATTTTGAACCTTCACCGCTATGCACAGGATGTGGTGAAAAAACCCATTGATTTAAAAGACACCGCTGAACTTGCCCAGGCTTTAATGAAAGTCCAGGACCTTGCTCCAAGTAAAATTGACATTGGGCGCCTTACCCGCGAGTGGGCTGCCGAAAAAACCGGCTTCAAATCGAAAGATGATTTCCTGAAAAACAAATTGGCAAAATACATAGGCCAGCCTGCTGATAAACTGGTTCCACGCGATGTGGTGTTGTTCGGTTTCGGGCGCATCGGACGCATTGCAGCTCGTGAGCTGGTAAAACAAGCCGGTAAAGGACAACAGTTGCGTTTGCGCGCCATCGTTAGCCGTACCGCAAGCGATAAAGACATAATCAAACGTGCAGCCCTGTTGCGAAGGGATTCGGTGCATGGTACATTTCCCGGGACAATTGTTGAGGACCTGGCCAATAAAGCCTTAATCATTAACGGGCAAACCGTTAAAATGATTGAAGCATCAAGACCCGAAGAAGTTGATTATACCGTTTACGGCATTAAGGACGCATTGCTCATTGACAATACCGGTGTGTTTAAAGAGCGTGAAACACTTAAACTGCATTTGCAATCAAAAGGCATTAGCAAAGTATTATTGACCGCTCCCGGTAAAGAAGTACCAAACATTGTTTACGGTGTAAACCATAAAACGCTGGACATTGAAACCGAAACCATTTACAGCGCGGCTTCATGTACCACCAACGCCATTGTTCCGGTGCTTGCCGTAATTGAAACAAAACTGGGCATTGAGAAAGGCCATGTGGAAACCGTTCACGCGTATACCAATGACCAGAACCTGTTGGACAACATGCACAAGAGCTCACGCAGGGGTCGCAGTGCCGCCATCAATATGGTAATTACCGAAACCGGTGCCGGCAAAGCGGTAACAAAGTGTATTCCTTCGTTAAAAGACAAATTAACGGCCAATGCCGTGCGGGTTCCCATTCCAAACGGATCACTTGCCGTATTGTCATTAACACTTAATAAAACCGTTACACGCGATGAATTGAACGATTTGATCAAGGATGCCGCGTTGAACAGCGAACTGGTAAACCAAATCAACTATTCAATCGATCCTGAACTCGTAAGCTCTGACATTGTTGGCAACTCATGCTGCAGCGTGTTTGACAGCAATGCCACCATTGTTTCCGTTGATGGAAAAAATTGTGTACTGTATGTGTGGTATGACAATGAATTTGGTTACACCAAACAGGTATTGCGCCTGGCAAAATACATTACCAAAGTGAGCCGGTTGGTTTATTATTAGTTTAAGGTTTTGAAATTTAAGGGGCCGTAAGTAATTGCGGCCTTTTTTTATGCAGCCAACTATGAAAAAGATGTGCCGGCTTGGAAAGTGTACAAAATAAACCTCAAGGAAACGAATAGCCTTCAATTATTTCTTTGACCGGCCCAGGCAACGCACCATGTATCTTTCAGAAGGCAACAACGCTTTTTGTATGCGTTTGGCATAATGAAT
>DASPJQ010000553.1:0-1936 GCA_035628535.1 Flavobacteriales bacterium
CAGCCTATGACCAGTTTGTTTCACGTACGCTTATATCGGCTTTGACCATGACAGATGTGACCGACATACAGCAAGGCCCTGAAGGATGCTGGTATACGAACAATACTGCATATTCAACCAATGGAAAAATTGTACGCATTTGTCCTACAGGGTTCAGTGTTTCCGAGACTGTTGAAGGAAACAGGTTTACGGTTTATCCAAATCCCGCCAATGAATACGTAAACGTTACCGGAAAAAACATTGAGCGTATTGAGCTTATGGATTTAAACGGCAGGATAGTGCTGAGCACCTTGCAACAAACCTTTGATGTTTCGGGGCTGGCACCGGGAATTTACCAATTGCGCATCAACGGAATCAGCGTTGAAAAATTAATCCGCGAATAAAAAGCTGCCCGATTGACACAATAAAATACCGCCCCACGGTTAACTGTTTATTTTTCGAACCGGTCATTTTACTGACCGGTTTTTTTGTGCCCTTTTCACAATACACAGCATTCATTCTTTTCAAGAACAGGAGCAGACGTTGCAGGTGGAATTAAGCCAGATTGATAATTGTATATACAATTATTGTATGTACTATTTTCTGATTTTTATTCTAATTCTCCATCCCTTAACTCACGCGTAAGTTTGGTAAAACCCATAACGTTTCCATACTCATCGTAAAGGGCGGTAATTAAAATACTGCCCCAATAAGTAGTACCGTCTTTTCTTACCCTGCGTCCTACATGCCTTGCCCTGCCTTCGGCAGCGGCCATTTGTAAAAGGTGTTGTGGCAATTTTTCCTGGCGGTCTGATGGAAGATAAAATATACTGAAGTTCTGACCAATTATTTCACTTTTACTGTATCCTTTAATTTTTTTTACACCCTTGTTCCAACTCAAAATCGTTCCATCAACGTCCAGCAGAATGATTGCGTAATCCTGAATTTGTTCAATCATTTGCCTGCGGAGGTAAACAAGTTTATCGGTTTGTTGTAGTTTTTCCATGTCGCATAGCCTAAAACAAGTACGAATTTAACTTTTCCCGTTCCCACAAAAGTTACACAATTTCCATCTTTATAAAACCCCAAATACAATTTAACGCTTTTAACAGTTTTTGTAGAACGAAAACCGCCAGTTTAAAATAACGCACCCGTATTGTTATTTGCCCCTGTGCCTGCACCAAAAGAGTGTTATTCCGCAAAACAGCGCATATTTTATCCTAATAATGAATTAAATCTTTTTAACAATCCGTATATTTGATGCGGCCGTATGTTTTAAAAACAAAAAATGAAACGTACATCTTTTTTAATTGTAACCAGCGCATGGTTGTTTGCCTTTACCGCGTGCAAAGGCCAGCAGCCTGATTCAGCACAAACAACCGTAACCAGTATGAAGTCTGAAAAAGTAGAAAAAACCGAGTACAATCCGCTTACCCAGCAAGAGCGAAATGTACTTGTATACAAGGCAACCGACAGGCCGTTTACCGGTGAATATTACCAGAAAACCGATAAAGGTGTTTACATATGCCGTATGTGCAACAACCCGTTGTACCACTCAGAAGACAAATTTGAATCGCATTGCGGATGGCCGAGTTTTGATGATGAAATAAAAGGGGCCGTAAAGCGCGTGCCGGATGCCGATGGGTACCGGATTGAAATCATTTGCAACAATTGCGGGGGCCATTTGGGCCACGTATTTGAAGGCGAACGGTTCACAGACAAAAACGTGCGCCACTGTGTAAATACCAGTTCCATTAAATTCATTCCCGCTGCTGAGGCCCATAAACTACCACCTGTAATTGTGCTGAAAAAATAAAAACAATTACGCTGGCTCAGGGTATTAATTAAACCCGGTGCACAATATTCCATCAAAATAATTGTTATGGAGCGACCGAAGGGTTATCTTTAACCAGTATGAAAAAAATTTTATGCATCGTTTTTTTATTGGTTCCATTCA
>DASPJQ010000554.1:0-1205 GCA_035628535.1 Flavobacteriales bacterium
AAAACGTCAATTTGAGAAACAACTTCTTGCCTTTGCTGGGCGGACAACTTACCCGGCGCATAAAACAATAGCGGAACGTGCATTTCCGTCAGGCGGTTCTCCGTCCACTCTTTTTGGTAAATGGCTGTAGCGTTACCAGCTACGCCATGGTCGCCGACGAACACAAAAAGCGTGTTTTGGAAGTAGGGCTCCTTCTTTGCACTTTCCATGAACTTTTCCACGCTGTAATCAAAGTAGCGGATTGCATTATACTGCGCCACTGATTCAAAACCATATTTCTCCAGTTCCTTTTGGTCGGGCTCTTTGCGTACAAAATCTTTGTCTTCTTCTGCTATCGTATAGGGCGGATGATTGTCAGAGGATTGGATCACGGCAAAGAAAGGTTCCTTCTGCTGCGCAAATAATTTATTGGCTTCAAGGAAGAGGTTTTTATCACTAATGCCCCAAACATCAATGGGTTTGGAAACAAATGCACCTTCCGTTACCATCTGCACATCCTTGACGTTTTTCATCAGGCCTTCAAAATTGTTGAATGCCGGGCTGCCGCCGAGGAAATAAAATTTATTGTAACCTTTAAAATCGTTGATGATGGTGTGCTGGTTTAGCGAAGCTTCCGTACGGGTAGAGAATTTAGCCAGCTGCACATCGGGGATGCCGGTGATGGTAGCAAACATGCCGCGGGCCGTAGAAAAATGGGGTGTAAAACAACGATTGAAAAAAATACCGCTATCGCTGAGCTGCTTAAAATAAGGTGTTGTGTTCATTGGGTTGCCGCTCATGCTGGTCTTGTACATACTGAACGATTCACACACCACCAACACAACATTTGGCTTGGTTGCAAAGTATTGCGACACCGACGCTTCCTCTTTTTTATACGTGCCGGCATTCGGGTCCCACCCCATCCAATCGCTTAACACCGGGTATAAATCCTTGGCCTTGCCTTCATCAAAATGAGGCTTACGGTTTTGCAGGGTGGAGAAAACACTCTGGAGCGGATTCAAGGCGAGATAACCGCTAAAATCATTGTTCATCCGGAAGGCGGCATTCCAATTCAATGGATTTGGAATTCCTCCATAAACCAGGAGTCCCAGCACAAGCGATGTAACAAGAAACCATTTGCGCTTGTATAAAATACCGCGGCCTTGTGTTTTTGCAGACACAGTATTGTGAAGGCGCTGGAAAAGAAAACGGAGCAATAAAACGAT
>DASPJQ010000555.1:0-2390 GCA_035628535.1 Flavobacteriales bacterium
TATGACGATTATGTAAACGTGGTTTCGGCACATGCCGGAAAAGACATGAGCGGTTTTTTTGCGAAGTATGCCAAGGGTACCGAAGATTTCAAACCGCAGTTAAAAGAGTGTTTTGATTGGCTGGGCCTTGAAATGCGCGAAGTACTTACAGGTAATTTATGTGAAACACATTTCGGATATAAACTGGTTGAACAGGCCGACAAAACGTTTGTTTCACATATTCATCCCAATTCACCGGCTGCTTTTTACGAATTGGTGGTGAACGACCAGTTGATTGCCGTAAATGGTTTTGCCGTGCGTTCTGACGCACACCGCTGGATCAATTATTTCGGTTTGTTTCCGCAGGAACTTACCGTTATGCGCAACGGACAATTGCTTACCATTAACATTAAACCTGACGGTAAAGAATATTACAAACATTACCGTTTGCATCGCATTGACAATCCCAACCGCAACCAGGAAAAAATGTTTGAGCAGTGGCGCTCCAAACAATAAACGAATGCGCTGATGTGTTAATAGGCTGATGAGCTAATTATATTCCGGTTTTTCGTCATGAACATCTCTAATTGTCTTATTTACAAGCATTTCACAACTACATGGGGACTAACACCAATATTTCGTAATTTTAAAGGATCTGCACGAATTTGATGGGAGCACAAGCACTGGAAAAAGAAACGCAACATAAAGTTTCAAAAGAAATTCTTAAAAAGGCCTTTGAACTGATGGCCACTGCCAAATGCATGACCGAATTGTATGAAAAAAACAAAGAGGTTACTGCAAAATATGTACACGCTACATCACGCGGGCATGAAGCCGTGCAGTTGGCGCTGGGGCTTCAGTTAAAACCACAGGACTATTTGTCGGCTTACTACCGTGACGATTCCATTTTATTGGGCATTGGTATGCAACCGCATGAATTAATGCTGCAGTTGCTTGGCAAAATTGACGATCCGTTTTCAGGTGGGCGCACGTACTATTCACACCCGAGTTTAAAACGTGACAACATGCCGAAAATTCCCATGCAAAGTTCGGCAACGGGCATGCAGGCTATTCCCACAACGGGCGTGGCCATGGGTATACAGTACCGTGAAAAGTTGGGTATGGACCCCACTAACGTTGAACCCCCTATTGCAGTTTGTTCATTGGGCGATGCATCCATTACTGAGGGTGAAGTGGCCGAAGCGTTCCAAATGGCCGTGTTGAAAAAATTACCCATTCTTTACTTTATACAGGACAACCAGTGGGACATTTCGGCCAACGCCAAAGAAATTCGCGCACAGGATGCGACTGAATATGCAAAAGGATTTAAGGGGTTGGAAACGCGCACCATCAACGGCAGCAATTTTATTGAATCGTACACCACCTTGCAGGAAATGATTGCGATCATTCGCAAGGAACGCAGGCCAATGTTATTGCATGCGCATGTACCCTTGCTCAATCACCACACCAGCGGTGTGCGCAAGGAGTGGTACCGCGATGACCTGGATGAAGCGGCAAAAAGAGACCCCTACCCTATATTGAGAAAACAGTTATCAGAAATTGGCATACCGGAGGGAGAAATAAAGGAAATTGAGATGGTGGCCGAGTTGAATGTTGAGAAGGAATACAAAAAAGCCTTGTCAATGCCCGACCCGAAACCGGAAGATATTTTTAATAACGTATACGCACCTACGCCCATAACCGAAGAAAAAGGTGAACGCGAACCCAAAGGGAAAGAAAAAACCGTGATGGTTGACAGCGCCCTTTTTGCCATACGCGAGCTGATGGCTAAACACAAAGAGTGTTTATTGTATGGGCAGGATGTGGGTAGGCGGTTGGGCGGTGTGTTTCGCGAGGCGGCAACCCTGGCGCAGCAGTTTGGCGATGAACGCGTGTTCAATACGCCTATACAGGAAGCGTTTATTGTGGGAAGTACCGTGGGTATGAGTGCAACTGGATTAAAACCCATTGTGGAGGTGCAGTTTGCCGATTACATATGGCCGGGATTGAATCAATTATTCACTGAAGTTTCACGATCCAATTATTTGTCAAACGGAAAATGGCCGGTGAGCATGGTATTGCGTGTACCCATTGGTGCGTATGGAAGCGGTGGCCCATACCACAGCAGCAGTGTTGAAAGTGTGTTGTGCAACATTAAAGGGATTAAAATTGCGTACCCAAGTACCGGTGCCGATTTAAAAGGGTTGATGAAAGCTGCGTATTACGATCCGAACCCTGTTGTAATGCTGGAGCATAAAGGTTTGTACTGGAGCAAGGTTCCCGGAACAGAGGATGCAAAAACCATTGAACCTTCAAGAGATTATATTCTTCCGTTTGGAAAAGGAAATGTGGTGCTGAAAGCAGATGAAGCCGCAATTGAGAATGGTGAATCTGTTTGTGTGATCACGTAC
>DASPJQ010000556.1:0-5275 GCA_035628535.1 Flavobacteriales bacterium
AACGGTGGGCCTATTTCAGGGGCTACAGGTGCCAGCCATGATCCCGTAATGGATGGCGACTACAGCGTGGTTGTAACCGATGCCAACGGTTGCACCAACCAATCGCTGAGCATGCCTTACAGCGGGGCTTCCGTTGGTGAATATGAAAACACCTGGTTCAGCATATACCCGAACCCGTTTATGAACACCCTCAGCATTGCTGTAAAAAACAATTGCACGGTTGAGATCAGGAACAGCCTTGGCCAATTGGTGTTGTCAACTGCCGCTTCAAAAACGGTGCAAACCGGTGAATGGGAAACGGGTGTTTACAGTGTAACGGCAACAACATTCAGGGGGATACAGTCATTCAAGTTGGTTAAAGCGCGTTAAAAGCTCTCGCAACGACACTACGCCACAACGTTATCTCAAAGCACGGTCAGTTCAAAATCGTTGCTCTTGAAATCCCTCCCGTGTTTTCCGTGCCGCAGGCATCTCTAATGCTTTTGCGAATAAAATCCTGGAGAAAATAAAATCCAAACCAATATACTAAATATATAAATTCAAAAGATCAACCATCCCACAACCAAGCAACCATTCGGTTACCCTTCAAACAGACATTAAAAAAAATAATTTCAACAGGGCGCGTGTTTTTGATGGGGCGTCAAAGAACAACTATTTCAAAATTATTGCTGCAACCTCCTCACCATCTCCCCCCGCGATTCAACACGGCCAATGTTCATTTTCCTGTCAGCAATTTTGCGCTGGGCGCGGTCCATGCTTTTGGTGATCATGCTATGTTCCACGGGCTCGTCTTCTTTAAGGCCCATTGTTTTCATTAAATGCTGAATGCGCTCGGCCCCAAACAACATAAAAATGGGATCGTCCAGCCCGTTGTAAAACGTAACGGTAGGGTTGGCATACCCGGTTACTTCCATCTCCAGCAAAACATTTTGTTCAGCAAATAAATCGGGATAGGTCTCGGCAAAAATCACTTCCACGTTGTGCCAGCCTTCAACAGCTGCAGTGCGCAATTGGGACGTGAAAAAAGCATGTACCCATTGTACGTTGGTAGCATTCATCACCCCAGCCTCCAATTCAGTCCTGGTTTCTTTAAAAAAGTAAATGATTACAACACGCCTGCCTGCCATGACCGCATCAACGCAATGCTGTATAAGGGCTTTATTGGCAGTCTTGCGGTGTAAATAAACCTTGTCAGACTTTTGCAGGCCTTTTTTCTTAGATCCGAACAATGAAGAGAAAAATCCCATGGAGCAAATATAGGCTTTAATTAGATATGGGAAAAGGGAACGCTGTTGACACTGATGCTCATGGCTCCGTTGATTTATCTACTACATAAAAACTCTTATCGGGTGTCCATGAACTTTCGTTTGATAACATATACAAATGAGGAAAAAGGATTAAAACGGTTGCTACGCGATCTTGATTTTGATTGGTCAACACTTTTACGCAAATTAAACATTCTCACTACAAGAAATAGCACGATTGCGTCACGCCCACACCAATCAGAAACTGGAAATCAGAAATTAGTATACTAAACGTCCAACCTCTCAATAAACTTCCTGAACCGCGAGAATAAACTCTTCTTCTTACGGCAACGCTTGATGTGTTTTTTCAGATCCTCAAGCACGTTATCGTTCAAACAATAAGATATTGCTTTTTTGTAAAACTTGATTGCTTTGCGGTACTCGCCACGCAATTCATACAATGAACCGTACTCGTCATAAATGCCGCAACGGTTTATGGTCTCCACTTTTTCCGCTTTTTTAAGCAGTTCTTCCATCTCGTTCAGGCGGTACAAATCGCGCAGCAAAAATGCGTAGTTAAGATAGGTTGCCGGGTATTCCGGTTCAAAATTAATGGCAAGCTTATAGTGCCGCTCAGCAAGTTTGTAATCCTGGTATTTGGTTTTATACAACCAGCCCAAATGGTTATGCGCACGGCCAAATGACGGCTCTTCCGTCAGGATTTCGGTGAGAAGTCTTTTTCCTTCACGGTGATTTCCTTCGTCAAACGCTTTTTCAGCTTCGAGGAACAAATCTTCAATTTCACTGGTCTTATACATACTCTTATTGACTGGGACTAAATAAAAAGTTGCCCTGTACAGCCTAAAAATAACATATTTTTGTATACGAAAAAAGGCATTTGGATGAGATTTCAAATGCCGGCTGTAAATGAACACCATCCTATGCCTTGAAACAAGCGGCCTTGGCTGCAGTGTGGCCGTATCGCAAAACGGTGACTGTAAGGCATTTAAATCCATTATAAGCGAGCAATACCGCCATGCCGAAGTACTACACACATTGGTAGGTGAAGTATTGACGGAATTATTGATTGACCTGAAAGCCGTTAATGCCATTGCCGTGAGCCATGGACCCGGCTCATATACCGGTTTACGGGTAGGCGTTTCGGCCGCCAAAGGTTTTTGCTATGCGTTGAGCATACCTCTGATTGCTGTAAATACCCTGGAACTGATTGCACGTGACGCCATGCAGCAAACAAAGGGGCTTTACCGTTACGTTGCCATGATTGATGCCCGCAGGGAAGAAGTTTTTTTGCAGGAGTTCAATGAAAAAATTGCGGCTATTAGCGAGCCAAAACCGGTTATTTTAACCGAATACGATGCCGGAAACACACCCGTTGTACTTTGCGGTGACGGTGCCGAAAAAGCCAGGAAATATTTTACCGGTGAACAGTATGTTTTCTTTCCTGATGCCAAACCGCTTGCTTCAACCATGTGCGGCATTGTGCAGAAATTATTTGAAGAAAAAAAGTTTGAAAACGTGGCGTATTTTGAACCGTTTTATTTGAAGGAGTTTTATACGGGGAAGTAGTTCTGGTTTTTAGTTTTTAGTCAGGAAGGATGCGAGCGGAATATAAAAGTTGTGTTAATTGGGTGTTTTGGAGAATATGTAATATTCAATTTACCTGTTTAAAACTGTCTCGCAAGTTATGCGTTGCTATCTTCAGATTATCCCAACTGAAAACCAAGAACTATCTTTTAATCTTTTTCAAAAACGCATCAATCTCCGCTCTGGTATTCTCACCAAATTCTATTGGCTGCGAACACAAATTATCGCTGCACACAAACAATACCGGCTTTCCAAAATCAGGATAATGGCCCGGCAATTCAAGCTTGGTGATTTTTGCAGGGTGATAATAGTTTTTTACAAGGTTGAACAAATCAGAATTGGGATCAGCCTTCGGGTCCACCACACTGAACGAGATGTTACCGGTTTTTACTTTTTCAAGTGCAATTAAATATTCACCCAACAACCTGTCCTGCGCATCTATGTTTTTATTCGTACCTGTTTTCAGCAAACAGTTCTCTGCAATTTCACGGTAATGATCGTCTCTTGTTGCGGTTGAAAGTTCTGAATAAAACCGTGCGGCAACGGCATTGTCCATGAATGGGTATGTGCGCGATGATTTTCCTCCCACAATCACTGCTGCAGCATTGCTTGAAGCAAAGGCTCCGTACTTCTCGTCCCAAAGTGCATTGTTCATTCCCTGTGCAAGGTGCTTTGCTTCCAGTTTCCAGGTTGAGTCGCCTGTTGCGAAAAATAAATTCAATAAAGCAAGGCCCACATACACTTGTGTATGCAAATACACGGTCTCGTTGTTCTCGTTATGCAGTTCGCGTATGCGCGCTTCCGGGTTGTTTTCATTGCCGGCAACCTGGCTGTACAAACCGTTTGCTGTTTTGGCGTTGGAGTTTAACCGCTGCATGATTTCCACTGCAAGCTGCAAATCTTCTTGTTTGCCTGTTGCTTCATACAGCTTCAAAAACGCACGCATTAATTTAGCATTAATGTCGGTATGCAATGTTTTATCAATGGGGGGAACACCAATGGCCCTCCGTTCCTTATCACTCAGGGAAAAATACGTTGAGCTGGTAATTCCTCGGGGATTTTCTGCAGGGCTGATGTTTTCCTCCTGGCTGTTGTAAAACAATCCGCTGGGCGAGCGCAAAAATTCAAGCAGGTACTTTTTAATACTGTTGGCTTCATTCAACCATTTTTGGTCACCGGTGGCTAAAAACGCTTCGGCAAAATTGAGCAGGGCGCCCGCCTGTTGTTCACTGCGTTTTTCGGGCATGCCATCGGTCCAATCGCGGCTTGACGAACCAAAATAAATTCCGCCCCAAACCTTGTCGGTAATCAACAATTCTTTTTCCAGTGTTTGCAGGGCCATTTTTTTGGATTTTGCATCGGTTTTGCCACGCCAGAACATGAGTTCAACAGGCGCATACAACGGCATTTTTACACCCATGGTCCAGCCATAAAAACTGGTATCGTAATACCGTTGCAAACGGGCTGTTGCGTAAGTTAGCACCCCGTTAATTCCGCCTGTTGCGTTTTCTGTTACCTCCTCTTCCTGTTTCTCTGCTTTAAGTTTCCCCGATTTATGCTTTTTGTAAATGTTTTCTATAATGGGAATAAATTTTTTGGGCGGACGGTTGCCCTGCAAAGCCTGCACCTGTTCACCTTTGGATGTCATAAAAATCAAAGCGGGCCAACCCCAGTCCAGGTACCGCTCACCCACATCAGGCTGGGCCTCGGCATCTACTTTTATACAAACAAATTCCTTGTTTAAAATATCAATAACGGTTTTATCGGTATAGGTGTCTTCCTCCATCCAGTTGCAGGCCGTGCACCATTCGGTACCGACATCCAAAAAAATAGGTTTATTGGTTTTTTGCGCCAGGTCAAACGATGCCTGTTCCCATTTGAGCCAATTGATGGTGGTTTTTTGCTGTGCGTTTGAAACCAGGGCAAACAGCAATGAAAAAAGAATCATCCCATTTTTCATACTTCGTTTTTATAAAAATACGAAAAATATGTTGAAATAGATTTGGCCGCAAGTGACGCAAAGATTTCGAAAACGTTCTGTGTTTTCTCTTACAAGGAACGCTAAAATTCTCTCACAGCGAGAAAAAATCAGCCCGTATCATGAGCATCTGTGTCATCAGCATGCTAAGAATTAGTCCCTCGCAAATCCTAAAATTGCCGTATTCCCCAACAACTGTTCGCCAAATTTTTCACCGTGGGTGTATAAAAAGTTTTCATCAGTAACGCCATTGGCCTTTCCCACCAGGAGCAAGGCGTTTTTAAGCGATGTTTGGTGCTGGTTTAAGTAGGTAAACACCTGCACCAAAAAAGGCGACATTTCGTAAAAATTCACCGACATGGTTTCACGGTGGCGGTAAATAAGCACATAATACGTGCCCTTTTGGGACTCCAGTTCCTGGTGGTTTTTTTTGTGCAAGGGGTAACTG
>DASPJQ010000557.1:0-14395 GCA_035628535.1 Flavobacteriales bacterium
TTGAACAGGCCAATAAAGTACTGGCCTCAGTCTTATACAACATTACTGAAGAGGATACAACCAAGGGAATTGATACAAGCATGGTTGCACCTGAAGACACAAGCGCTACAGCCACTACCGTTAAAGCGAAAGAAGATACCACCAAAACCGAAGAGGATTCTGCAAGTAAGAGTTTATTGAGCGGTAACGACAAAGCCGGAACAAAAGCTGATACTTCAGCCAAAAGCCGCGAAGAGCAATTGAAAGAAAACCCCTTGTTCCGTTACCTGCAACTGGCCGTACGCCAGGCTGAGGGCGGTAAAAAAGGTGGTTATTATTGGGAAAACGGAAGCCGCCTGGGCATGTGCCAGCTGCAGGACACCAATGCATTAAACACTTTGTTACGTAATCGCGCTCTTGCTAACGTATTTCCTCCCGATATGAAGTTGCTGTGGGGAGCCAAACCTGAAGTGTTCAATGAGCAACCGTCTAACTACCTTAGCCTATACGTTATTAAAATTACCAGCCGTGACGGGTCGCCTGCATTGGAAGGCAAATATGTGACCGATGCACGCCAGGATTTTGATCCGGTTAACGCCAATAAGGTTACGGTTAACATGCAAATGGACAACCAGGGTGCTGATATATGGGCGCGTTTGACCCGTGCCAACAAGGGCCGCGCTATTGCCATTGTGCTTGATGATGTAGTGTATTCCGCCCCTATGGTAGAAAATGAAATTCCAAACGGTAGTTCGGTTATTTCGGGAAGTTTTACCATTGACGAGGCCACCGACCTTGCCAATATTTTGAAGGCAGGTTCGTTGCCGGCACGTGCGCAAATTGTTGACGAAGCACTGGTGGGGCCAACCCTGGGTGCCGAAAACATTCAAAGCGGGGCGGTATCATTTATTGCAGCCTTTATCCTTATTCTTTTGTACATGATCCTGTTCTATAACAAGGCAGGGCTGGTTGCCAATATTGCTTTGCTTGCCAACGTGTTTTTCCTGGTAGGCGCACTTGCATCGGTTGGTGCAACTTTGACGTTGCCCGGTATTGCCGGTATTGTACTTACTATGGGTATGGCGGTTGACGGTAACGTGTTAATTTATGAACGCATAAAAGAATTGCTGCGCGATGGCAAGCCGCTCAAAACAGCCATTGACGAAGGTTTCCGCGGGTCTTATGCAACCATTATTGATGCTAACGTAACCAACTTGTTGATTGCAATTGTACTTGGTGTGTTTGGTACCGGTCCCATCCGCGGTTTTGCCGTAACGCTTATCATTGGAATTTTCACCTCGGTATTCTGTTCAATTTTTATCACCCGTTTGGTGATTACCTGGTTTACCGAACGCAAAAAGAACCTTACGTTCTCTTTCAAATGGAGCGAAAAATTCCTTTCCGATACCAACTTTGATTTCGTAAAGCGCAGGAAAATATATTATGCAATTTCCGGTTTGATTATTATTGCCGGGTTTACTTCGCTTGCTGTTCGCAGCCTTGATTACGGTGTTGAATTTACCGGTGGTCGTACCTATATCGTAAATTTTATTGACAAAGCGCATGATTTTGACAAAGTGCGTGAAGTGATAGGTAACGAATGTAAGGATGCCGATGGTAAACCTGTGTACCCCGAGGTAAAAATGATTGAAAATAAATTCAAGGCCAAGGTTACCACCAAATACATGATTAATGAAATCAGCACCAAAGAAAACAACATTGATTCGCTGGTTGAAAAAACAGTTGAAAGAGGGCTTGATAAAATTGGTGCCAACAGGATTGAAGCGTCACGCAAAATTGACCCCGTTATTTCGGCAGCATTTGTTAAATCGGCCTTTATTTCGGTTGTGCTTTCAATTATCATTATGTTCCTGTACATTTTATTGCGTTTCCAGAAATGGCAATATGGGTTGGGAACAGCGGTTGCTTTGTTGCATGATGTGATTTTTGTGTTGGGGCTTTATTCATTGTTATATGGTATACTTCCGTTTACCATGGAGGTTGACCAGGCGTTTATTGCAGCCATTCTTACCATTATGGGGTACTCCATTAACGATACCGTGGTGGTGTTTGACCGCATTCGCGAATACCTGCGTATGGGGCGTAAGGAGAGCCAGGAGGTCCTTATTAACGAGGCCCTGAACTCAACACTTAGCCGTACCGTTAACAACTCCATCACCATTGCGGTGGTATTGTTCGCCATCTTTTTCTTCGGACCCGAATCTATTAAAGGCTTTACGTTTGCCCTGATGGTGGGTGTTGTTGTTGGAACATACTCTTCGGTTTGTATCGCAACACCTATTCTGGTTGATTTCCAGGGAAAGAAAAAAGATGAAGCTGCGATAAAGAAATAAACGGATGTGTTAATGAGCTAATCAAAATAAGAGTCGCCTTTCGGAAAACGGGAGGCGATTTTTTATGAGCTAATTAATTCATCGATTGGTCATCTTTTTTGAGGCTCTTGATTAGCACATTAGAAGAAGCAAATTCGCGGTTTGAAATAAAATAATTGGCTCATCGGCTCATTAGCGTATCAGCCACATTAGCTCATTAAATTCGTTAAAACCGGTTCGCACCCTTGAAATTTGGCGTATTTTTGAAATGAAATGAGCTTTGGTGAAATATTCGTGATCCTGATCTTTATTCTCCTTTTCTTTGGAAGCGAGAGTATTCCAACCATGGCACGAACCCTGGGCAGGGGTATGCGTCAAATCAGGGACGCCACCAGCGAAATTAAAACCGAAATCAAAAAAAGCGCTGATAAAATAGGCGAGGAGAGCGGCCTGAATTCAGTGAAAAACATTACCAGAATAGGCGGAAATGATGAAGCTGATGCAAAATCGGGGAATAAACCCCGGGTAAGGCTTGACCAGATGCTGGATGATGAGGAGTCATAGCCGTTCACGGAAATTTTAACAGTTTTTCTCAACGTATTTTTTCTCTTAAATCACGTTATCAACAATCCCGATAGCTATCGGGGCCAAAACTAATGCGAAGTACTTGCTGCTTCCGCCTTGCCGCTTGTTGCTTTTTGCTATATTTGGCGCTTGTTTAATTCAATCATTTAATGGATCGCAAATCAATCACCGGTCTCTTGTTAATTGCTGCCATTGTGGTGGTTTTTTCAATTTTCAATATGCCTTCGCAGGAAGATATTGATGCCGAGAACCGGTATAACGACAGTGTTGCCCGCGTAGAACGCATAAAAGACAGCATAGCCAACAGGGAAAAGAAAATAGCCAGGGAAAACACCAATCCTGCCGACTCGGTAAAACAAACGTTGGTTAAGGCAGGCATTGACACCTCCAAAAACCTTACAAAAACCGATTCGGTTAAAATTGATTCCATTCAAAAAACGCAGGCTGACAGGTTGTTGAGCGATAAGTATGGTATTTTTTCCAACGCAGCCATGGCGCAAAGTGATTGTAAAGACGTGGTGCTTGAGAATGAATTGTTGCGTGTTGTCATTCATTGCAAGGGTGGAGGTATAGCAAGCGCTGAATTAAAAAAATACAGGTCGTATGCAAGTTACCGTGATGGTAAAAATATTCCGTTAAAACTTTTTGACGGAGACAGTTCCAAAATGGTGCTTACGTTTTCGGCCGACTCCAAACGTTTGCGCACCGAGGACTATTATTTTACGCCAACCGTAGAAGGTAATTCAAAAGCAACATTGGCTTTGACCAGTAATGACGGAAAACAAAAGCTGGAAATCGTTTACTCGCTTAAAAAAGGATCGTACAATGTTGACTACACCGTACGCAACACAGGACCAAAAACCGATGAAATGAACGGTCAAATGGAAATGGAGTGGCTCATGAAGCCGCTGCTTACCGAAAAACTTGCACAAAGTGAACGCCAGGTGTCATCTATTTTTTATAAATATGTTGATGAAAGCCGTTCTTACCTGAGTGAATTCAGCGATGATGAAAAAAACCTGGAGGCCCAAACCCAATGGATTGCCTTTAAAACAGCCTATTTTTCCAGCGTGGTTCTTTCACCCAAAGGGTTTAAAAAAGACGGTGGAAAAATTGAAGTTAAAAACATTGTTTCAAACGTTTATTCAAAACAATACAATGCGTACCTGAACGTATCACCCCTGCGTGGCGAAAAAGATATTTCCCCGTTTAAGTTTTATTTCGGACCGAATGATTACGAGGTGCTGGTTGACCAGGGCTATGAAATGGAAAACATCATTAACCTGGGTTGGGGTATTTTTGGCTGGGTAAACAAATGGCTGGTAATTCCGGTGTTTGAAATGCTTGATGCCATGAACCTGAACTATGGTATCATTATTTTTTTACTAACGCTTATCGTAAAAATCATTATTCTGCCGCTTACATACCGTAACTACAAATCAAGCGCCAAAATGCGGGTACTCAAGCCTGAAATTGCCGAAATAAACAAAAAGTACGGCAGCGAGGAGCCCATGAAAAAACAACAGGCTACCATGGCGCTTTACAGGCAAAGCGGTGTGAGTCCAATGGCCGGTTGCATCCCTGTATTAATTCAAATGCCGGTATTGATCGCGGTGTTCCGTTTTTTCCCATCGGCCATCCAGTTGCGTCAGCAAAACTTTTTATGGGCCGATGACCTTTCAGCATATGATTCCATTGTTGATTTTGGTGCCAACATCCCTTTTTATGGCGACCATATGTCGTTATTCACCATTTTAATGTGCGGGTCTACCATTTTGTTTACATACGTTAACAGCCAGCAAATGGACCAGAGTTCGGCCATGCCTGGCATGAAATTCATGATGTATTTCTTCCCGGTCATGATGTTGTTTTTCTTTAACAGTATGGCTGCCGGACTAAGTTATTATTATTTTGTTTCGAATATTTTATCAATCGTCATTATGTGGTTGGTTAAAAAATACTTTATTGACGAAAATAAAATAAGGGCGGCCATTGAAGCGTATAAGAAACGTCCTGATGCCAATAAAAAATCCAAATTCCAGCAGCGGTTGGAGGAAGTGCAAAAACAAAGGGCAGAACAGTTGAAAAATCGGAAGAAATAAGATTCTGAAGATTTCGGATAGAAATTTTAATAATGATATAATGATGCTCAATTCGCGTGTTTGAAAAAAATGTGAGCAGGGTATCAGCTACAAGGGTTGAAAAGATGTTTAGACATTTCATTATTTGAATCTCATTATTTGAAACTATTAAGATATGCGTATAATACCAGTTTTCTTTTTTATAGCAATTGTCTTTTCGGCCTGTAAAAATACTGTTAGCGTTGTTAAGCCGGCCGAAAACTATGTGCCGCGTACTTCATTTGACAAGCAGGTTTCGGTCATCAATGTACCGGTTGAAATTCCCGTTGCCGAACTGGAAAAGCAAACCAATAAGTATTTATCGGGTACAATTTACGAGGACAAAAGTTTTACCGACAACGGGGGCGATAACTTAAAATGCCTGGTAAAAAAATATTCGCCCATTGAAATTGATGCACTCGAAAACCGCATAAAAATTACGCTGCCGCTTGACATATCGGGCAGCTATACCAAATTAGGGGCCACAGTGGATTTTAAAGGTGTACTTTCCACAACGTACGTTACGGCCATTACCTTTGAAGATAACTGGAAATTAAAAACGGTAACCAATTCAAACGGGTATAAATGGATCAAATCACCAAGCGTCAACATGGGTCTTTTTGATTTACCGGTAACCTGGATTGCCGATGCCGCCATTAAAGGACAAAAGGACTATATCAATAAAACCATTGACGATTGCATAAAGGAATATGTAAACCTGAAGGAACTTACAAAGCCGGCATTTGACGCCCTGGCCGAACCCATCAACGTTTCTGAAACGTATAAGTCATGGTTTAAAATAACACCTATTGAGGCGCTCGTCACCCAATTGAACGCACAAGGGAAAAAAATAAAATTTGCCCTTGGCCTTAAGGCCAACACCGAAACATTTATTGGAGAAAAGCCTGCCATTGCCGATTTATCGAAAGGCGTTCCTATGAAAGCTGTAAAAGAATTGCCGAAGGATTTTAATATTGGCCTTGTTGCCGTTACGCCTTATGCCGATGCTTCTGCCATTCTTGACGAACAGTTTGTGAAGTCGGGTTATGAATACAAGGAAGGAAAATACCATTTGAAGTTCACAAAAATGAACCTTTACGGTCAAAATGAAAAAATGGTCATTGAAGTGGGCATGCTGGGCAGCGTTAACGGTGATATTTACCTTGTGGGAACACCGTATTATGATCAAACATCGCGCAGCATAAAAATGAAGGACCTGGATTTTGATATTGATTCAAAACAAAAATTAATTAAAGCGGCAAATTGGCTGGCACATGGTAAGCTTTGCAAAATCATGCAGGAAAGCATGGTTTTCCCGATAGGCGAACAACTGGATCTGGCTAAAAAAGATGCGCAAAGTTATTTTACAAATTATTCGCCCATGAAGGGAATTACCATTAACGGTAAACTTGAAAAGCTGGAAACCAGCGATGTATATTTGATCCAGAACGCTATCGTTACACTTATTAATGTAGGCGGTAACATGCATGTAAAACTACAGGGTCTCGATTAATTTTATTTTATCCATAACCGTGCACCCACAAAAAAATTCCGCAAAGGTGCGGCATTGAAGTAACGTCCTCCCGTTGCGTTCAAATCGTTTCCAAGGCTGTATTTTTCATTGAGTAAATTGTCACAACCGGTAAAAAATTCAGTTTCATGTTTTTTACCGTAATGGTATTTCCACCCAAGTTTCAACTGTAACAGGTTATATTCCTTCGCGTAAACCGTATTGGCATCATTCAGCGGCAAAGTTGATGTGTAATTGTTTTGGGCATACAGGTGTATGCCGTATGGAAAAAACACCGTGGTTGAAATTGCAAATGTATTTTCAGGAACACCCGTCAAACTGTTGGTTGAAAGATCCTGGTCGTTTAAAATATAATTACTGAATATAAAATTGGAATAGGTATAAGCGCCTTTCAGGTTAAGATAACGCACAAAACCGTTCGGGTTATTTACAGCCGTGCATTGAAAGCTTAATTCAATTCCCCGTTGCCGGGTTCCTCCCGCATTTAAAAAATATTCATTGCCGCCTTCATCCTGCCTCCTTACAATGGCATTGTTCAGCTGGTAATAAAAGGCGCAGGCATCGGCAGTAATGTGTTTGTTTACCGATACAAAACGAAACCCACTTTCATAATTTATTCCTTGTTCCGGTTCCAAACCAGCATTAAGGATGTTGCCTGATGCATACACCTCAGCCAGGGTGGGAGGTGAATACCCTTTGCTGATTATGGCGCGCCAGGCCATCCATTTAAAAACCATCCACGAAACGGTCGCCCGTGGCATTAATTGCGGTACGGATGTTTTTTTTCCACCATTGTCCTGGATCAGGTTAGCGTATTGATACGAATGAATGTTGTAGCTTGCCGAAAAATCGGCATAAAGTTTTTGACGAATGTTTACGTAAAGGTGTGAAAAGGCAAATGCATTCAAAACCTCAAAGCGCCCATCAGCCTGCAAGGTGTCTTTTGTTCCGTAACGGTTACCGTAATTCCGGATGTGTGAAAAATTTTTTTGTACTTCAAACCCTGTACGCAACAATAAACTTACATTTTTTAACACGTTGCCTGCTTCAATCCAGTTTCTGCTCCCCAGGTTGTTTTCAGTGCGCTCTTCGTAATTTGTAATGAACGGGTTTTGCACAAATGAATTGGAACCGAAAACTGAAGTAACAATGCGCAGGTTCTGTGTTAACGAAACTGTATTTAATATGCCTGTATAAAAGGTTGAATTGTCAATGCCCGCATGTTGTTCACTGGCCCCGGGTAAAACCGGTGTGGCAGGCCTGGCCATTGCAGCATCGCTTTCATACTGGGCCCGGGTAAGACCTCCGGGGGTTTCATACTTCAGGCGGGCATAAAAAAACAATAGGCGTAAACTGGCCCGGGGTGTATAGTTAAACTGGTTCGCAACCTGGAAATATTTCCGGTCAAACGCACTGTTTTCCCGGTAACCGTCACTGCGCATCCATCCTTCGCTAAAAATAAACGTATTTTTTGGTTTCACCAGTTGAAGGCGTACATGTTCCCTGAATGTATTGAATGAAGCAAGGCCCACGGTAGCATAAACCGGGGCTTTGTCATCCGGAAAAATTCCCAATCGAATTACACCACCCGAATTAGCTCCATACACACTGCCATCAGGTCCTTTAAAAATATCGGCCGAAGTAACCACTGCAGGGTCAATAAGGTTCAGGTACGTATTGCCAGCACCATCGGTAAGCGGAAATTCGTCAATGTAAATTTTAATGTTTCTAATACCAAAAGGCGAACGCAACAAACTTCCTCTGATTGACAGGCGGTAGCTCCCTGGCGACCGCTCTTCCATGCGCACACCGGCAGTGGTGTTTAAGGCAGGCAGCAATGAATAATCGTTCAATGCACGAAGCGTGGCGCTGTCAACCCGGCTCACCGATGATGGTGTTTGCAATAAAGGACGCGCTGATAAAAAAGCCGTTACAGTATGCTCTTCAAGCACGGTGCTGTCATGTACATTTTGTGCACGCAGTATAATACCCGTAAAAAAAAGTACGCAAAACAAAACATGTTGCGGCACTTTATTTTGCATAGGTAATTTTCCAGATAATGTTTGCAGCATCATCAGCTACCAGCATTGAACCGTCATTCAGAACTGTTACGCCAACCGGTCTTCCAAATACTTCAGCTTCTTTTTCATTTGCAATAAAGCCGGTTAAAAAATCCTCCGGTTTTCCGGGTTTACCGTTGGTAAACGGAACAAAAACAACTTTATACCCACTTAGTACCGACCGGTTCCACGAACCGTGTTGACCCACAAACGCACCGCCCTGGAATTTTTTGGGAAATAGTTTTTTATCATAAAAGGCAAGCCCCAGCGAAGCGGTGTGCGCGCCTACTGCCACATCAGGAACAATGGCTTTTTGCACCAGGTCGTTGCGCTGATCTTTTTCTTTGATACGCGGGTCTTTGTTTTGCCCGAAATATGAATAAGGCCATCCGTAAAAACCATTTTCTTTTACACTTGTAATGTAGTCAGGAGGCAAATCATCACCCAACTCATCGCGTTCATTTACGGCTGTCCACAATGTTTCAGTGCCCGGCATCCAGTCCATGCCAACCGGGTTGCGTAGCCCGCTCGCAAAAACACGTTCCCCGCTGCCATTGGGATTAATTTCAAGGATGCAGGCCCGCCTATCTTCTTTTTCCATGCCATTTTCGGCATGGTCAGAAGCGCATCCAACCGCCACATAAAGTTTTGTTCCGGCAGAGTTAGCTATTATATTACGCGTCCAGTGTCTTCCTGCATCAGGTAAGTCCATTATTTTTTCTCCCTCTTCCGATATCTGCTTTTCGTTGTTTTTATACCGGTAGCGCCAAACGGCATCGGAACAGGCTACATAAAAATAATCATTGACCAGTACCATTCCAAAAGGCATGTTCAGGTTGTCAATGAAAATGGTCTTTGTTTCGTATGTGCCGTTTTTGTCTGAATCCCTGAACAGTAAAATGCGGTTTTCCATATCGCTCTCCCCATGCGATTTGCTTTTACCTGAAACGGTATTGACCACTTTTTTTGCAATGTTTTCTTTTTTTTGCGTTTCTGCTATCAATACATCCCCATTTGGCAATTGATAGATCCAACGCGGGTGCTCAAGGCTGTCGGCAAAACGGGTTACTGTAAACCCTTTGGGTGCGGTCGGTTTCATGCCTGCATCCCAGCCAATGACTTTGCTCATTTTAACCGCTGATTCGGTAGCATACGGTGGGGGAAGTTGGTCGCCCGCTTTTGTCTCCGCTGGCGTACTGCTGCTGTTGACTTGTTTATTTTCCGATTGGCCGCAACTGCAAAACGCAGCAAATTGAAGAAGTAAAAAAATATGTATCCTTTTCATAGGTTGCCGTTTAAAAACGTAACCCGAAATTTCAGCTTATATGATTAATTATGTTTTATATGATTTCACGCTTTTTTTGCTGAATTGCCATGAAAAACTAAACTGGCGCCTTTTTAGTCACAGATACACAGATGCGTTACGAGTAAGGCCTGCTTAAATATTCTGGAGTGTTCCAAGTTGTGACGTTGTACCATTGCGTTAGCAGGCACAAGTTGTATGGATTCACAGATTTGATGCGCAGGCCATACGTAAAGCTTTCTTAAATGGTTTAAAGTGTTCTAACGTGTTTCAAACAGTTGTGCGCCATTGCGAACGTTTTTATTTCGCTTTGTAAGAGTATTCCAGTGTTTTATCCGAGCCGTCAAACCCAACTATAACCGACCCTGCATTTGCATTGTAACGTATTTCGGCCAGGTCAATATAAAGCGTATCCATAATTAATTTTCTGCAATTGTCTTCGCCATGGTTATGTTGTATGAATATACCGGCACGGGGCGGCAGACTTTTCATGTATTTTCCGTCAAAAAAAGCGTTGAACGAATGTTCGCCACATCCGCCCGAATAACTTATCGCTAATTTAGCAATATCACCTTCAAGGGTCCAGTCCTCAATGGTTACGGGCCTGTGGTTTTCGGGCCTGGTAAAATCCGGAACCCTGGTTACCTTAAGGGCATGTTTTGCATCCTTGCCTGTTGCGGCAAGTTGCCTTGAGCCATTACATGCTGCAAGCAAAGCAAACAGTACAGATAGCGGTAGTAAAATGCGAAATGTTTTCATGGACTATTTTCGTAGTTGAAATTCAAAAACCGTTCCAAAATAGGTATTTATTTGAAACTGTGGCATATGGTAAGGTTAATAGTTATTTGTTATTAGTTAATCGGGGGCGTGGGGCGTGTAAAAAAGAGTTGTGTTCCTTCCTGCACCAAGTCAGCCTGGGGTTTACCATTAACAATTAGCTTGCTAAGACAATGACAATTGCCAATAACAATAAACTATCTGTTATTTTTCCTTCAGCAGGTTTTGCATTACGTACAATTGGTCGCGCAAACGGGCGGCTTCCATAAAGTTCTCCGATTTGGCCTCAGCTTTCATGGCTTTTTCCAACAGCCTGATGTTGTTTTCAATCTGTTCACGCGTCATATAATTTAAAACCGGATCGGCAGCAATGCTTGTGTCAAATTTTTGTTCGTATGGTACAAGTTTGCCGCCCGTATCCACTCCTTTGGCTTTGGCAAGTATATGCCCGGCCGATTTTACAATCTGCTGCGGTGTAATGTTATTGGCTTTATTGTATTCAGCTTGTTTTTTTCTTCTGCGTTCGGTTTCATCAATACACATTTTCATTGATTCGGTTATTTTGTCGGCATACATAATTACCCTCCCGTTCAGGTTGCGTGCGGCACGGCCAACAGTTTGCGTAAGCGAGCGGGTGCTGCGTAAAAATCCTTCTTTATCCGCATCCATAATGGCTACCAGTTCAACTTCGGGTAAATCCAATCCTTCACGCAAAAGGTTTACACCCACCAACACATCAAACATTCCCTGCCTCAGGTTTCGCAGTATTTCCACCCGTTCCAGCGTATCCACATCGGAGTGTATATACGCGCATCGCACGTTCAGTTTTTCAAAATACTTGGTCAATTCTTCCGCCATGCGTTTGGTTAAAGTAGTTACCAGTATGCGTGATCCGCGTTCTACGGTAGCGTGAATTTCCTCCAGGAGGTCGTCAACCTGGTTGGCTGTCGGCCTTACTTCTATTATCGGATCCAACAATCCTGTCGGTCTTATTACCTGTTCAACCACTATCCCTTCGCTTTCCTGCAATTCAAAGTCGGCAGGTGTTGCGCTAACGTAAATAACCTGGTTTAAAAGGCTGTAAAATTCTTCAAATTTCAACGGGCGGTTATCCAGGGCCGAAGGTAGCCTGAAGCCGTATTCAACCAGGTTTACCTTTCGCGAACGATCACCACCATACATGGCTTTAATCTGCGAAACTGAAACGTGGCTTTCATCTACCACCAGCAGAAAATCTTTTGGAAAATAGTCTATCAGGCAAAATGGCCTGCTGCCGGCATCCCTTCCGTCAAAATAGCGTGAATAGTTTTCAATGCCGCTGCAGTAACCCAATTCACGCATCATTTCCATGTCATAATTCACACGTTCTTCCAAACGTTTTGCTTCCAGGAATTTTCCACACTCTTTAAAGTAGTCTGTTTGCTTCACCATATCATCCTGTATATGTTCAATGGCGTTTTTAATGGAATCTTTACTGGTTACAAAAATGTTTGCCGGAAAAATATTAAATGATTTGAATGATTCAATTTTAGTGTTATGAACGGGGTCAAGTGTTTCAAGTTTTTCAATTTCATCGCCAAAAAATACGACCCGTAAAATGTAATCGGTGTATGCTAAAAAAATATCAACTGTATCGCCTTTTACCCTGAAATTTCCCCTTCCGAAATCTTTCTCGGTACGTGAATACAAACTTTCAACCAGGCGCATTAAAAATTTATTGCGCGAAATGCGTTGGCCAACCTGCACGGTTGTTACGCCCGAACTGAAATCATCCGGATTGCCCATGCCATAAATGCATGAAACCGATGAAACCACTATTACGTCTCTACGGCCGCTGAGCAAGGCCGAAGTCGTGCTCAGGCGCAGTTTTTCTATTTCATCGTTGATCGCAAGGTCTTTTTCAATATACGTATCCGTTACAGGTAAATATGCTTCCGGCTGGTAATAGTCATAATAAGAAACAAAGTACTCAACCGCATTGTCGGGAAAAAACTGTTTGAATTCGCTGTACAATTGTGCCGCCAGGGTTTTATTGTGTGAAAGCACCAGGGTTGGCCGTTCAACTTTCTGTATTACGTTGGCTATGGTAAATGTTTTGCCCGAGCCGGTTACACCAAGCAGGGTTTGCGCCTTTTGCCCGGCCAAAACTCCCTTGACCAATTCATCAATGGCCTGCGGTTGGTCGCCTGTTGGTTCAAAATCCGATTCCAGTTTAAAATTCATGGGGCGCAAAGGTAGTAAAACAGAGGCTTTTTTTACGTTTTTTGGGTGTGTAAATGGTTAAAATTGCTTATTTTTGGGTATGTTTTTTAAACGCATTTTGTATTACCTGGACCCACGCACTATGTTCAAAAAGGGCGAGGCCAAAAAGAACATCAACCTGTATGCCATGCATTCCATTAACCGCATATCCATCTATATGTTTTTGATTTGCATCATCGTGTTAATTGTTCGTTACTGCACAAGGTAACGCTTTTATTTTCCAAGTATATTTTCATACACTTTTTTATACCGTTCAACACCCATTTCCAATGAATAATGCGTTAGAGCAAAATTCCGGGCAGCTTCTTTGCTTTTTGGCAGTGCCAGGATTGTATCAATTGCGGCAAGGTATCCCGTACGGTTTAATTCGTGTACCAGTATGAGCTGGTTGTTTTCGGCAGCGTGTTCGTCCACATCTCCTATGCCTGCATTGGCAATAACCGGGAGCCCGCATCCCATAAATTCGGCCAGTTTTACGGGCGAAGACGCCATTTTCGAAAAAGCGGGTTTAATAAAATAAAGGCTTGCATCGGCCGCATGAATGAATTCCGGCACTTTTTCACGGATGGCACCTGCTACACGGTAATTTGCCGCATGTATTCCCTGCCGTATAAATGTATCATGAACCAGGGCATGGTCTTTTTGCGTAAGTATCAAAAACACTGCGTCCGGAAATTTTTCCATGAAACATTTAAAAAAAGCAACCATTTCATCAAGCAAATACCAGGTGCCAACCGAACCCGAATAAATAATCACACGTTGCGAATTTTTAATCTGAAGCTTTGCTCTTGATTTTTCGCGTTCATTTCCCTTTGGAAGATTGAAGTGGTCAAGGTCGGCACAACAAGGAATAACGGTTATTTTATTTTCGTTCACCCGTTTGGCAAAATGGTTAACCATATAGTTTTTGGCGGCCTGGGTCAATGAAATAACATGCCTGCTTTTTTTAAGCAACAATTTTTCTTTTTGTTTGAAATAATTGTAAAGCAATTTGTGAAATGGTTTTTTCAGGTTCCATATTTTGCCATCCACCCGTTCATCGGCCCAGAACCCACGCATGTCAAAAATAAAGGGAATACCTTTTTTTTGTGAGGCCTTCAGGGCAATAAGCGAAGCGGGATACGAGCGCGCATGAATTAAATCAAATTTTGCTTTTTCCAGTATTTCGCAAACGGTGTTTTTAAGCGAACGGTTGTTGTGCAGTTTGCTTTTCATTCCCCGGCCTTCCTTATAGGTAAGGGGTACCCATTTTACCGGTTTGCCTTGAAGGCGTTTTTTTATATGGGGTTCAATTGCCTTAAAAGCCTCATGTTTTTCAAGGCTTACAATGGTAAAGTGGTAATTATAAGCTACTAATCCTTCAATATAAGGCATTACCTGCGAGCTGCCCAGGGGGTCGGTTAATCCATCATACGATATGTAAAGGATATTATTCAAATACGTAA